>CAYSMR010000066.1:0-9341 GCA_964432195.1 uncultured Zetaproteobacteria bacterium
GGTCTGCGCGCAGGTGATCGGCAATGATGCGGCGATTGCATTCGGCGGTGCATCGGGACTGCTCGATCTGAATGTGATGCTGCCGGTGATGGCGCACAATCTGCTGGAGTCCGAGCGGCTGCTGGCCAGCGCCTGCCGGATGTTTGCCGATAAATGCATCGCCGGGCTGACGGCCAATCGCGAGCGCTGCGCCGAGCAGATTGAATGGAGCATGAGCATGGTCACGGCGCTGGCGCCGGTGATCGGTTACGACCGCGCCTCGCAGATCGCCAAGCAGGCCGTTGCGGAAGGGAAAACCGTGCGTGAAATCTGCGAGCAGGCCAATGTGTTGCCGGCCGCCGATCTCGACAAGCTGCTCGATCCGAAAGCGATGCTCAAACCGCAGCGCTGATACGCAGGCTGCCCCGACGCGCGTGCCGAGGGCGGTTTTGAAGCGGCTTGCCGGGCCAATTCCGACTGGTGCAATTTTGCCGCCGCCGTTATGATCCCCGGATGCGATTCGCACCGTTTGTTCACCTGCACAATCACTCCGATTTCTCGCTGCTGGGCGCAACGACGACCGTGGACGGCATGCTGGCCAAGGCCGTGGAGCTTAAGCAGCCGGCCGTCGCGCTGACCGATTACGGCAATCTGTTCGGGGCGGTCGAGTTCTACAGTAAGGCGATGCGCATGGGCATCAAGCCGATCCTCGGCTGCGAGGTCTACCTCTGCGACGATCATCACAAGCGCGTCTCCGAAGGGCCGCGGGGGCCGCGTTTCCAGCAGTTGGTGCTGCTGGCGCGCAACAATCACGGCTGGAAGAATCTGCTCAAGCTGGTGTCGATCTCCTATCTGGAGGGCTTCTACTACAAGCCGCGCGTCGGCAAGCCGCTGCTGGCCGAGTATTCGGAAGGACTGATTGCGCTCTCGTCTGGCTGGAACGGCGAGGTTGAACAGCTGCTGCAGAAGGGCGATCTGACCGGCGCGCGCGCCGCGGCCCTGGCCTATAAACAGATGTTCCGCGAGAACTGCTTCTTTCTCGAACTGCAGCGTCACGGCGCGGCCGGCCAGGAACATGTCAATCGCGAGCTGATCCGGCTGGCGCATGAGCTCGATATCCCGCTGGTCGCGACGAACAATGCCCATTTTCAGGAGCGCGAGGGTTTCAACGCGTTCAAGGCGATGCTGGCGCTGCAGCAGAATCGCACGATCAATGATGATGTGACCGGCCATTTTACGCCGGAATATTATATGAAATCACATGCCGAGATGTGCGAACTGTTCGAGGAGCTGCCCGAGGCGCTGGAAAATACGATGCATATTGCCAACCGCTGCAATGTCGACCTGCAGTTCGGCCATTATCAGCTGCCCGATTTCCGGCCGCCGGTGGATATGGAGCTCAGCGCCTATATGCGCCTGCAGTCGCACGAGGGGCTCGATGAGCGCTGGCCGGCGATTCTGGCCGGCTCGCCCGATGCCGATCGCAAGGTCTATGACGATCGTCTGAATTTCGAGTTGGATATTATCGAGCGGATGAAATTCCCCGGCTACTTCCTGATCGTATCAGACTTCATCAAATGGTCCAAGGCGCAGGGGATACCGGTCGGCCCGGGGCGCGGCTCCGGCGCTGGTTCCCTGGTCGCCTACTGCCTGAAGATTACCGATCTTGATCCGATCAAATATGGCCTGCTGTTCGAGCGCTTCCTGAATCCGGAACGCGTATCGATGCCGGACTTCGATATTGATTTCTGCATGAGCCGACGTGAGGAGGCGATCCGCTACGTCACCGACAAATACGGCGAAGATCGGGTTGCCCAGATCATCACCTTCGGCTCGATGAAGGCCAAGGCGGTGATCCGCGATGTCGGCCGGGTGCTCGATATGGATCTGGCCAAGGTCAATATGATCGCCAAGCTGGTTCCGAACGATCTGAAGATGACGCTGGAGAAGGCGCTGGTCGATGAGCCGAAGCTGGCCAAAATGGTCGAGGAGGACGATGAGGTGGCCAGCCTGTTCGATCTGGCCCGACGTCTGGAGGGGCGGCACCGCAATGCCGGCAAGCACGCCGCCGGCGTGATTATCAGCCGCGAGCCGCTGACCGAAACCGCGCCGCTGTTCAAGGTGGCCGGCGAAGAGGGCAAGGTCGTGCAGTGGGATATGGCCAATGTCGAGAAGAGCGGGCTGATCAAGTTCGACTTCCTCGGTCTGAAGACGCTGACGGTGATTGATATCGCGGTCAAACTGATCAAGCAGTATGACGCGCGCCCCGAGGCGAAGGATTTCGATATTAACACGATTCCGATGGATGATCAGGCGACCTTCCGGCTGATGCAGAAGGGACAGACCGGCGCCGTCTTCCAAGTGGAATCGTCGGGCATGCGCGACCTGCTGACCCGGCTGCTGCCCGACTGCTTCGAGGATATTATCGCGCTGGTGGCGCTCTATCGTCCCGGCCCGCTCGAATCGGGCATGGTGGATACGTTCATCGAGTGCAAGCACGGCCGTCAGGAGATTGTCTACCTGCTGCCGCAGCTCAAGCCGATCCTGCAGGAGACCAACGGCGTGATTCTGTATCAGGAGCAGGTGATGCAGATCGCGCAGGTGCTGGCCGGCTATACGCTCGGTCAGGCCGATATGCTGCGCCGCGCGATGGGCAAGAAGAAGCCCGAGGAGATGGCCAAACAGCGCCAGATCTTCATGGTCGGCGCCGAGAAACAGAAAATTGATCCGGCCAGGGCCGAACAAATCTTCGATCTGATGGAGAAGTTTGCCGGCTACGGCTTCAACAAGTCGCACTCGGCCGCCTATGCGCTGATCTCCTATCAGACCGCCTATCTGAAGGCGCATTTCCCGCAGGCGTTCATGGCCGCGACGATGTCCTGCGATATGGGCAATACCGACAAGATCGCCGCGCTGGTGACCGATTGCCGCAATATGGGCATCGAGGTGCTGCCGCCGCATATCAACACGTCGGACTGGGAGTTCCGCCCCGAGGGCGAGGCGATCCGTTACGGACTCGGCGCGATCAAGGGAGTCGGCGAGGCTGCGGTTCGGGTCGTGCTGGAGGAGCGCCGCGAGAACGGCGCCTTCGACGATTTCGAGCATCTGATTATGCGCAGCCCGGTGCGCACGCTGAACAAGCGCATCATCGAGGCGCTGATCAAAGCCGGCGCGCTCAATGAACTGATTCCGCATCAGCGCGCGGCGCTCGAGGGGCTGGCTGAGACGATGGAGCAGCTCGGGCGCAAGCGCCGGGAGTTCGCCTCCAACCAGTCGGCGCTGTTCGAGATGGCCGAACCGGAAGGCGACGGCGGGTTTCCGCTGACCGAAGTCTGGAGTCCGGGCGAAGTGCTGCAGGCGGAACGCGAGGTACTGGGCTTTTATCTGACCGGTCACCCGCTGGAGGAGTGGCTGGGCCGTGCCGACGGGCTGGGCAATTGCCATCTGGGCGAATTGAGCGAGCGCGATGATGGCGCCGACGTAGTGATTCCGGTCGGCATCTCCGGCATCCGGCCCTATTCGGGCGGTCGCGGCACGATGGCATTCGTGCAGCTCGAGGATCTGCACGGGCAGGCCGAGATGGTCTGCTTTGCGAAGCTCTATGCCGAAGTCGCCGAACTGTTGGCCGCCGATACGCCGCTGCTGGTGGCGGCACGGGTCGACAAGTCGCGCGGCGATGAACCGACGCTGGTGGCCGAGGCGATCGCGGGGCTGGATGAGATCATGCCCGAACTGGTGACAGAAATCCGCATCAGCGCTGCCAGTATCGCGTGGGATGAGGTGACGCTGGCGCGCCTGAAAGCGGCTGCCCGGGGCGGACGGGCGCGGTTATCGTTCCATGTGCGTCTGCCAGACGCTAGTGTTGCGGTGCTGACGACAGGTCCGTGCATCGACTGGTCCGATCAGCTCAAGGCGCAGCTGGATGCGCGTTTTGGCCCTGAGGCCGTGCATCTGCGCTGCAGGGCATGGCAGCCTCCGCGTCGACAGCAGGCGCGGCGCGGCAGCTGATGCCGGGAAAGAGAAACAGGAGAGTAGCGTGGCTTACAGTTATCTGGAATTTGAACGTCCGATCGCCGAACTGAGCTCGAAGATCGAGGATCTGTCCGGCATGACCTCTGGTTCCGGCGTCAATATCGCCGAGGAGGTCGAACGGCTGACGATCAAACGCGACAAGCTGATTGAGCAGATCTACAGCAAGGCTACGCGGGCCCAGATCTGCCAGCTCTCGCGTCACCCGGATCGCCCCTATGTGCTCGACTATATCCCGCTGATTTTCGACGATTTTCAGGAGCTGCACGGCGATCGCGCCTTTCTCGACGATGCGGCGATTGTTGGCGGCATTGCCGGCTTCAACGGACGCAGCGTGATGGTGGTGGCGCATCAGAAGGGGCGTGATACCAAGGAGAAGCTGAAACGCAATTTCGGCATGCCGCGTCCGGAGGGGTATCGCAAGGCGCTGCGTCTGTTCAAAATGGCCGAGCGTTTCCAGATGCCGGTGCTGACCTTTATCGATACGGCCGGCGCCTGGCCCGGCATTGACGCCGAGGAGCGCGGCCAGAGTGAGGCGATTGCGCGCAATCTGCAGGAGTTGTCGGCGCTGAAGGTGCCGGTGGTCTGCACGGTGATCGGCGAGGGCGGCTCCGGCGGCGCGCTGGCGATCGGCGTCGGCGACCGGATGTATATGCAGCAGTTTGCGACCTATTCGGTGATTTCGCCGGAAGGGTGCGCGGCGATTCTGTGGCGCGATCGTGCCCATGCGGCCGAAGCGGCCGAGGCGCTGAAACCGACAGCCAAGGATTTGCTGGATTTAGGATTGATTGACGGCATTATTCCCGAGCCGAAAGAGGGCGCGCACCGCAACATCGAAGACGCGGCCGACAAGATCGCCGAAATGCTGAACAAGGCGCTGGGCGAGCTGCTGGATCATCCGCTCGAGAGCATGCTCGAGCAGCGGGCGCGGCGATTACGCAACATCGGCGTGTTCGGCGAGAAATAGCGCCGGCGCAATACGGAGAGGTACTCGAAGTGGTCATAACGGCACCGACTCGAAATCGGTTGGGGGCTTAACGGTCCCACGTGGGTTCGAATCCCACCCTCTCCGCCACATAAAAAAAGACCGCCTCGCGCGGTCTTTTTTTTATGTGCGTAGCGGGGAGACGGATGAGATCCCCCGGTTCGATAAAATCGCAGGAGCGATTTTGAACGTCACGTAGGTGACGGTCCGCAGGGCGAGGGGCAGGAGCTCCGAGTCAATCCTAACCGCACGTTCCTGTACCTGTAGCCCTTCGAGCCCCCGTCCATAAAGTGCTGTAAAACCTGAGAGGCCATCGTGGGCCTCTCATTCCGTAGGGGTGAGTGAGAGTTGAGTCGAAACACCAAACCGAAGGATGAGACGCCACGATGACTGAAACTGAACTGAGGCAATGTCCAATCTGCTGATGGGCAAGGACGGACTGATGGGGTGCTGGAAGCGCAGGTTTCGGATCTAGCCTGCCGCAGGCAGCTAGATAGAGAAGCGGCTGCCTTCACTGGGGATGCTCTGCGCCTGAATATGGCCGTCGTGATTTTTGATGCTGTGGTATGCCGCGGCCAGACTCATGCCGCGGCCGGTGAAACGGGTGGAGAAGAACGGGCCGAATATTCTGTCGATCAGTGTCGCTTCCATGCCGTGGCCGTTATCCTAGATTGACAGGCAAATATAGCGCCCTGCAGGAAGATTGCGCCGCGTACAGTTGCGTTCCAGTTGTTCGGCTTCGAATGTGATGCGGATCCGGCCGCGCGCAGTCGTATCCTGTTCGATTGCTTCGAGGGCGTTTTCCAGCATATTGCCGATCACCTGCCTGATCTGCGCCGCATCGGCGATGATGGTTTCGCTGTCCGGTTTAACCAGCTGGACGTCGATATGCTCCTTCAGTAGCTCTGATGTCAGGCGTCCCACCAGGTCGTCAGTGCCTTTGGCCTCAATAGCACTGTCGTGCGCGTAACTGAGCAGCTCTCCGACATGATCACTGGCACTGTTTTCCCGCCTCGATAATCCGCTCGATCGTGGAGCGGGCATCGCTGTTTTGCCGTTTGAGCAGCCAGAGATTGCTCTGGATCGCCTGCATCTCGTTATTGATCAGATGCGCGATGCCGCCGGCCATGTTGTGAGCCACTTCGATGCGATCGTGCTCGGCGCGGACGCTGGCCAGATCGGCTGACTGTTCGCCGATCTCCAGCTGCATCTGTCCGATGCTTCTGACGAACAAACAGATAGGAGAAGGTCAGCACCAGCAGATAGCTGCCGAGGATGTCCCAGATGGCCATCGACGAGTAAAGGAGCGAAGCTGATCCGCGATGAGCACCAGCAGCAGACCGGTCAGGCCGGCTTTCTTGCCGAACGGAGCCAGACAGATGATCGGCAGGATCGCGATCCAGTAGCTGAGGGTCGGATAACTGGTCATATTGATCAGGATGGTCTGCAGGCCATGGTCACGGCGAAGCGCACCGATATGTGGAAGTAGCGGGGGAGATAGGTCAGCCCCAGCGCGATGAATCAGGGCAATATTCAGCGTGATATTGACCAATGCGCGCCCCTCCTGTCCGGAGAGGTACTGGTGGGTCGAGCATGACAGGGTCAGGGCAATGCCGATGCACAGCGCGATCCGGAAGCCTTTCTGATAGCTCCGCGAAGCCTTGAACTGCTCAATGGCGCTGCGCATCGGCTGAACCCTGTTATGCGCGAGTGTTTATTCGACCTCGATCAGGCACTCGTCCGGATTGACCGTATCGCCTTCGACGACATGGATCGCCGTGACCGTGCCCGATTCGGGGGCATGCACCGGATTCTCCATTTTCATTGCTTCGACGGTCAACACGGTCTGGCCGGCCTCAATATGGTCGCCGACGGCGACATTGATCGCGACGACGCGGCCCGGCATCGGCGTTGTGATATCGCTGTCGCGGGTTGCCTTCGGCCGTTTCGAGCCTTTCGATGCGCGCTTGGCGTCGATCTTGCCGTCGGCAGTCGGCACGACCTCGGTCAGGGTCTCGACAAAGACCTCTTCAAGCACGTTATCGACCTTGACGAAGAACGGACGCACCTCCTCGCTCTTGTGACCGGAGCCGTCGATCTTGATGTGGTACTGCTCGCCATGAATCGTGATGTTGAACTCGGTCGGCGCCAGCCCCGGCGTGGCCACCTGCGCAGCCTCTGCTTCGGCCGGCGCTTCCAGCGGCTCGACGGTGAAGTTGCCGGACTCTCGCTCGGAGAAGAATTCCAACGCAATGGCCGGGAACATCGCGTAGGAGAGCACATCCTCGACCGATTTCGCCTTGTCGCCGATCTCGCGGGTCAGCGCATCGAGTTCGTCCGGAATCAGATCGGCCGGACGCACGTCGATCGACTCCTCGTCGCCCAGGGCCAGTTCGCGCACGACCGGATTGATCTCGCCGAGCGCCTTGCCGTACATCCCTTTCAGGTAGCCCTTGGTCTCGTTGGTGATCACCTTGTACTTCTTGCCGGAGATGACGTTGAGCACTGACTGGGTGCCGACAATCTGGCTGGTCGGCGTGACCAGCGGCGGATAACCGAAATCCTTGCGTACGCGCGGGATCTCCTCGAGCACCTGATCCATCTTGTCCAGCGCATCCTGCTCGCGCAGCTGGTTGGCCAGGTTGGAGATCATGCCGCCCGGAATCTGGTTGATGAACACGCGCGTATCGACGCCGGTCACATCCGATTCATAGCGCGCATACTTCTTGCGCACGTCGCGGAAGTAGGCCGCGACCTCCTGCAGCGCTTCCAGATCGAGACCGGTATCGAATTCGCCGCCGGCAAAGGCGGCGACCATCGATTCGGTGGCCGGATGCGAGGTGCCGCCGGCCAGCGGCGAGATCGCCGTATCGATAATGTCGCAGCCGGCATGTACGGCCTCCCACTGCACCATTTCGGCGACGCCGGAGGTAGAGTGGCAGTGGAGGTGCAGCGGAATATCGATCGAGGATTTCAGTGCCGTAATCAGCTCGCGCGTAGCCAGCGGCGTCAGCAGGCCAGCCATATCCTTGATCGCCAGCGTATCGCAGCCGAGATCCTCGATCTCCTTGGCCAGGTCGACGAAGTATTCGAGCGTATGCACCGGACTGGTCGTGTAGCAGATCGTACCCTCGGCGATTTTGTCGTTGGCCTTGACCTGCGTGATGGCTGTGCGCAAGTTGCGCACGTCGTTCATCGCATCGAAGGTGCGGAACACATCGACGCCGTTGGCCGCGGCCAGATCGACGAATTTGCGCACGACGTCATCGGCATAGTGGCGATAGCCGAGCAGATTCTGGCCGCGCAGCAGCATCTGGATCGGCGTATTGGGTAGCGCTTTCTTCAGCTCGCGAAGCCGCACCCATGGCCCCTCCTTGAGATAGCGCAGGCAGGTATCGAACGTAGCGCCGCCCCAGGCCTCGATCGACCAGTAGCCGATCGCATCGAGTTTGTCGCAGATCGGCAGCATGTCGTCGAGTCGCATGCGGGTCGCCAGCAGTGACTGGTGTCCGTCGCGCAGGGCAAGTTCGGTAATGGCCAGTTTTCTTGTTTCGTTCATCGTCAAATCCTTCTCTATTCGTTACAGGCCGGCATGTGCGGCAATGGCAATGGCGACAGCCGTGGCAATATCTTCGCGGGCGTCATACGGTTTGTATTCGAGCAGCTCCGGATGCTGATCGAGGAAGCCGGTATCGAACTGGCCGGCCATGAACAGATCCGACGCGGCAATCTGGCGATACAGCGGCAGCGTACTCTTGACGCCGCGGATATCATACTCTTTCAGAGCCCGCTGGCAGCGCAGCACCGTGTGCTTCCAGGTATGCCCCCAGACCGTGAGCTTGGCGCACATCGAGTCGTAGTGGGGCGGGATTTCATAGCCCGGGTAGACACAGCCGTCGACGCGCACGCCGGGGCCGCCCGGAGAGTGGTAGCGCGTGATGTGGCCCGGGGTCGGGAAAAAGTCGTTGAGCGGGTCCTCGGCATTGATGCGGAACTCGACCGCATGGCCGCGGATGCTGATATCCTCCTGCGTGAACGGCAGTTCATTGCCGGCGGCCACCGAAATCTGCTCGGCGACGATGTCGACGCCGGTGATCGCTTCGGTGATCGTGTGCTCGACCTGCAGGCGGGTGTTCATCTCCATGAAATAGTAGTCATGGTTCTTGTCGACCAGGAACTCGACCGTGCCTGCATTGACATAGCCGACCGCCCTGGCGGCCGCGACGGCAGTTTCGCCCATGCGCCGGCGCATATCGTCGTCGATATAGTTGGATGGGGCGATCTCGATCAGCTTCTGGTTGCGTCGCTGGATCGAGCAGTCGCGCTCGAACAGGTGCACACAGTTGCC
>CAYSMR010000067.1:0-9324 GCA_964432195.1 uncultured Zetaproteobacteria bacterium
TGCTGCTCGGGCAGGTGCTGGAGCTGCGCGCCCGTTCGCGCACCAATGAAGCGATCAAGCTGTTGCTGGGCATGGCGCCGAAAACGGCGCGGCGCGTGGCCGAGAATGGAAGCGAGCGCGACGTGCCGATGGAGGAGGTCGTGACCGGCGATGTGTTACGCATTCGCCCCGGCGAAAAGGTGCCGGTCGACGGCGTCGTGGTTGAAGGCGAGAGCAATGTCGATGAATCGATGGTGACCGGCGAGCCGCTGCCGGTCGAGAAGGGGCCCGGCGATGCGCTGATTGGCGCGACGGTCAACGGGAACGGCTCGCTCCTGATGCGGGCCGAAAAGGTCGGTGCCGATACGCTGCTCTCCCAGATCGTGAACATGGTGGCCGAGGCGCAGCGGAGCCGCGCGCCGATTCAGAAGATGGCCGATACCGTGGCCGGCTATTTCGTGCCGGCAGTTGTTATGATCGCGCTGATTGCGTTTGTGGCATGGATGCTTCTCGGGCCTGAGCCGCGGCTGGCGCATGCTATTGTCAATGCCGTGGCGGTGTTGATTATCGCCTGCCCGTGCGCGCTGGGTCTGGCGACGCCGATCTCGATCATGGTCGGCACCGGTCGGGGGGCTATGGCCGGCGTGCTGATCAAGAATGCCGAGGCGCTGGAGATCATGGAGAAGGTGAACACCGTCGTCGTCGACAAGACCGGCACGCTGACAGAGGGCAAGCCGACGCTGACCACCAGCATTGCGACGGATTCGCTCTCTGAAGATCAGGTGCTGGCGCTGGCCGCCAGCATCGAGCGGGCCAGCGAGCATTCGCTGGCGGCAGCGATTATTGCCGGTGCTGCGCAGCGCAATATCTCGCTGCTGGATGTGGACGATTTCGCGGCTGTGACCGGCAAGGGGGTTACCGCGACGGTCGACGGCAAGGCGGTGCTGCTGGGCAATCTGCGCCTGATGCAGGATCGCGGCATTGCCGTCGATGATCAGGCCGAAGATACGGTGGCGGAGCATCAGAAGGGCGGCGAGACGGTGATGTATCTGGCTGTTGATGGGACGCTGGCCGGTCTGATCGGCGTATCCGACCCGATCAAGGCGACAACGCCGGATGCGATCAGGGAGCTGCATGACGAAGGGATCGAGGTCGTCATGCTGACCGGCGACAATCGCAATACGGCGGCGGCCGTGGCCGAAAAACTGGGCATCGACCGTTTCGAGGCCGATGTGCTGCCGGATCAGAAGGCTGCTGTGGTCAAGGCCCTGCAGGATGAGGGCAAGATCGTCGCAATGGCCGGCGACGGCATCAATGATGCGCCGGCGCTGGCGCAGGCGCATGTCGGCATTGCGATGGGCACCGGCACCGATGTGGCGATGGAGTCGGCCGGCGTGACGCTGATCAAGGGAGAGCTGACCGGCATTGTGCGGGCGCGCAGGCTCAGCCGCGCGACAATGAAGAACATCCGTCAGAACCTGTTCTTCGCGTTTATCTACAACTCGGCCGGCGTGCCGATTGCGGCCGGCGCGCTCTATCCGCTGTTCGGCCTGCTGCTGTCGCCGATTATCGCCGCGGCGGCGATGAGCTTCAGCTCGGTCTCGGTGATCACCAATGCACTCAGACTGCGCAATGCACGGCTGTGATTGCCGGCGATAAGGGGGGGGGGAATTGATGATTGAAGTTACACTGGCAGGAGCCCTGATCGCCGGGCTGTTATCGTTTTTGTCGCCCTGCGTACTGCCGCTGGTGCCGGCCTATTTGTCGTATATATCCGGCGTATCGGTCAATGAACTGCGTCTGCAGGAGGCGGCCAGCTCGCGCCGGCGGGCGCTGGTGCAGTCGCTCTGGTTTGTCTCCGGATTCAGTCTGATCTTTATTGCGCTCGGCGTATCGGCGACGCTGCTCGGGCAGTGGCTGCTGACGCATATGGATATTCTCGGCAAGGTGGCCGGCTCGATTATTGTCGTATTCGGCCTGCACTATGTCGGTCTGATCCGCATCCCGCTGCTGATGATGGAGGCGCGCTTCGAGGCGAAAGGCGTGGATGCGAAACACGGCATCGGCGCGCTGGTTCTCGGCGCTGCGTTTGCATTCGGCTGGACGCCGTGCATCGGCCCGATTCTCGGCGCGATACTGGCCGTGGCCGGCGTGCAGAGCGAGTTGATGCACGGCGTAACGCTGCTGCTGGCCTACTCGCTCGGTCTGGCCATTCCATTCCTGCTGGCGGCGATGGCGACCGATCAGTTCCTGCGCTGGTCGCAGGGATTCAAACAGTATTTTTCGCTGATCGAAAAGCTGGCCGGCGGGCTGCTGATTATTGTCGGCATCATGATTTTCCTCGGCAGCTTCAGCATGATCTCCGGCTGGCTGATCGACTGGTTTCCGGCGCTGGCCGATATCGAAGGCGCATTCTCGCCCGGTCTCGGGGGCAGACAGCCATGAGCGGGGAGCAGCCCTCGGCGCAGAGTCTGGAGCGTCTGATCGCGGCCTATACGAAGAAATCGGGTATTGTGACGCACCCGGGTGCGGCCATTACTGAATCGGTCCGGACCAGGCTGGCTAGGCATCTGAATGAACTGGGCACGTTATTGTGCCCCTGCCGCTTTTATCCGGACAAGCAGGGCGGAGGTCCGGCATCGTACCTGGATCTGCCCCTGTCAGGTGTACAAATATTGCCACTGCCTGCTGTTTGTGACCGAAGTGCGGCTGCCGAATACCTGCCTGGCGGGCATCCGGGGCGGGATGCCTACGGCGTGGTCGCGGATCCGACGCCGGAGCAGGGACGCCCGCTCAGGCATCGCGCCGATGAGCGCGAGGCCGAGCGTCGGGAGCGGCCGAGTTGAAGGCGTTGAAGATCAGCGCTCTCCGGCGCAGATGCGCGCCGGCCGGATAGGGGCATGTGTTTTTCGGCGACAGCGTGTTTTACCGCAGGCGGCGCGCTGAGCGCGCTCGGCGTCTTGACCATCCGGCAGGTGAAAGATCGGGCATCGCTGCCGTTTGCCGCCATTCCGCTGCTGTTTGGCATCTAGCAGTTCGTCGAGGGCGTGCTGTGGTTGTCGTTCACCTATCATGCCGGGTTATTGCAAACCGTGACGACCTATCTGTTTACGCTGTTTTCTCATGTATTGTGGCCGCTGTTTGTTCCGTTTGCCGTCCGCGCCATCGAACCGCAGCCCCGGCGCAGGGCGGTGATGCTCTGGTTCCAGTTTGCCGGCGCCGCGCTCTTTCTGCTCGGACTGATTGTCGCGCTGCCGCTCTCGGCGGTGGCGAACGAGCATATCATTTATGTGTCGTCGCCGCACTTTTATCAATGGACGGTGATGGCGCTCTATATTGCTGCAACCTACATTGTTTCACTCTGATCCAGTTACGCGCTGATCCGCTTGTTCGGCTGCATGACGCTATTGTTTCTCGTTATCGCCTACGGGTTCTACAGCGCCGCGTTCTTCTCTGTGTGGTGCTTTTTCGCCGCGCTGCTCAGCGCGATGATCTATCTGTTTTTCAGGAGGCGCGAAGGATGTGTATAATCGATAAACAGTGTCCCGGCGGCCTGTCGGGGAGGGCGCGATGACGATGCTGCATCCTGCCTCCGACCATTATGTCTGGCTGCTCTGGTCGAGCGCATTTCTGCTGCCGTGGCTGGTGGTCTGGCTGCTGTTTCCGGGGCACCGGCGGGCGATGCTCTGGTCCAGCCTGTTTACGATGCCGTTTGGTTTGTCCGAGCCGCTGTTTGTGCCGTAGTACTGGTCGCCGCCGAGCCTGTTTGATCTGGCGCTGCGTAGCGGTTTCGATATCGAGAGCCTGATTTTCTGTTTCGGCATCGGCGGCATCGGTTCGGTGGCTTACAACCTGCTGACCCGGCGCATACCCGAGCCGGTGCCGACGGAGGAGAAGCAGCAACCGCTGCACCGGCATCACTACAAGGCGATTGCCGCTCCGTTTGTCACATTTCCGCTGCTCTATCTGCTGCCGTGGAATCCGATCTATCCGGCCATTGTCGCGATGTTCATCGGCGCGCTGGCCAATGTGCTCTGTCGGCCCGATTTGAAACGCAAAAGCTGGATCGGCGGGCTGCTGTTTCTGATCTACTATGCGCTGTTTCTGGCGATTCTGGAGTGGAGCGCGCCGGGATATATCGACCGGGTCTGGAATATGGCTGCGCTCAGCGGCATCAGCGTCGGCTTTATGCCGCTGAAGGAAATCGGCTTCGGCATGTACTGGGCCGGCGTGTATGAGCATCTGACCTGGAAAAATGACGCTTGCGCCCCTCCGGAGGGGCGTGAATGGAGAGGTGTCGCAATGTTTACTATATATGGCCCGGGTGTTACCGATCCTGTTCCACTGAAAAAGCTGTTTGTTCGGCCTACTGTAACAAAAACAGCGGCAGTGGCGCCGAAACAGGCCATAAAAACCGGCGGACAGAGTCCGGGGTCCTCCTCGCCCGAATCAGTCTACCGTTCGGCAGCGGTGCGCCGTGCATGCACTGTGCTGATGATCACTCCGCGTTGTCGGTGGATCAGGTGATGAAGGATCATGTGCTCAGCGCCAGCGCAGATACCGATGCCCGTTACATTGCCCGATTGTTTGTCGAGCAGCGCATTGGGGCGTTGCCTATGATGAACGATCAGCAGCGGCTGGCGGGCATGATTACCCGCAGCGATATTCTCAAGGCAGTCATGATCCATTTCGATCTGAGCCTCTGGTCCTGAGCCGGCGAGCCCGAACAGGCTGTCCAGCGCCTGTCCGAAGCCAGTTCCAGCCGTTAAAACTCCCGACTCAGGGCCAGGCGGAAGATATCCTGACTGACGTTTGTCAGACCGATTGCGCCCCCCAGCTTGATATCCCATTCGGGTGACAGCGATATCCGGAAGTTCGGCCCCAGATAGTGCTGGGTAATGGCACCGTTCATTGTGAAACCTTTATTGCTGTCGCCCACGCCTCCGAACATCTCCAGCCCGAACAGCAGCGTGTCATTGACCCGGTAATTGACGCCGGCGGCATAACCGAATGCGGTGATGCCGCTGTCCAGATCGCTTTCATTCAGCCAGTTGAAGGCGATATTCAGACGGGGATTCAGGTCCTGTGAGAGGATCAGCCGGCTCTCCAATACGCGCTCGCGCGGACGCGCCTTGGCGGTCGCTACAGCATCGGCCCGGCCGCTCATCTCCATGACATATTTGGTCTGGACAGAGAGATCTTCGTATTCGAGATATATTACCGGGTTCAGGAGGGCCTCATCCTCAAACAGTCGATAGCGCCCTTCCCATCTGAAGCCGGTGAAACGGTAGCTCTGTTGCCCGACTGTCGCCTGTCCCTCGAACATGAATTCTGTGGCCAGTCGATCCGTGATCCCCAGTTCCACTTCAACCATCTGGGCCGTGTAGCGGGTGCCGTCCGCCTCCTGGGCGAGATCGCTCATCAGCATGAGCTCGGTTTCACCGGCAGTCGGCATGTGATGATTATAGAGGACGAAGTTGGCTCCGTTGCCGGCATGAGCCAGATGGGTTCCGCTGAGGGTGGCAAGGGTGATGGCTACGATCGGGGTATATCCTGTGATTCGCATTGCAGTTCTCCTGATGTATAAGATATTGATAATCGTTATTAGCAATATCATGCAGCAAGGCTCGGGCCGGAACAGCGAATGGCGCTGCTGCAGGCGGATTCCAGTAATGATTTCAACGGATTGAGGCCGTGTCCGGAAAATAGTTCGGCGCAGATATTTCCGGGAACCGGGAAATCCGTCCGGTACCGTTCCCGATTTCCGGAACCGGAGGAGATATATGGAGAGAGCGCGTCAGCGCTGATGTCACTGTCGCCATTCCCGGAACCGGGAACCTGATCGGGGGAGATTCCCGCATTTGAGCAGCCGGCCCGGATTGAGCCTGGTCACGGAGATGCTGATTTATTTCCAGTCTGGCAAACAGCAGGCTGCCTGGGCAACAGACCGGCGTTGTAATCGCTTGCAAATCAGGCGGTTACATGCCCGGTCCGGCAAGTCGTTGCCGAGTTGTGCTGAAGCGTTGAATGGTCCGGCGCTTTCCCGGGGGCGACGGCTGGATGCGTCGCGTTCGGCATGAAAGCTGCTGCCGGAGTGTAAGATCTCGTTCGAACGGGGGTAAAATGAAAGAGTATAGGGTTTGTTGCTGCCACGATAACCAGGCGGTGTTTCTGCAGCATGCATTTGAGTCCACAGGGTTGTCGCAAGCCCAGCAGGCGCTGCTGCTGCAGTCGTTTAGGGAGGTGTTGGTACAGATCCCGCTGATGGTCCGCGCCGGCGATAGCGAAGTGCTGCATACCTTTACCGGTTATCGGGTGGAGCACAATCATGCCCGCGGCCCGTTCAAGGGCGGTCTGCGTTTTCATCAGGATGTACGGCTGAGCGGGGTGCGCGCGTGATGGCGATTTCAGATGTAAACGGCGGGCTGTATAATCCGAACGGCATCGATATCGAGGATGTGACTGCGTATCTGCTACAGCGGTCGTCTGGAAGGGTATGCGAAGGCCTATCCGATCAGTAACAGCGAGCTGCTGTCATTGTCCTGCGACGTGCTGATTCCGGCCGCGCTGGAAGGCGCGGTTCATTGCGATAACGAGGCGGACATCAAGGCCCGGCTAATTGTCGAAGCGGCCAATAGCCGCTGATGTATATGGCCAGCGACAAATTGCAGGCAAGGGGCGTGGTGATTGTACCGGATATCCTGGCCAATGCCGGCGGTGTCATTGCGTCCTATTTTGAATGGGTGCAAAATAGCCAGCGTTACTCTTGGGATATGGATACGGTCGTGACGCGCATGGAGCAGCATCTGTTGCGCGCCTATCAGGATGTGTTCCGGCGCGCCGGGACGGAGCAGGTGGACATGAGAACGGCAGCTTATGAAATCGCAGTGCGCCGCGTATTGCATGCAGTTGAATTGCGGGGATTTTGATGCGTCCGTATGCATCGCGCGTTGCTGAGGCGGCTGTCGGAGGGCAGGGCGTGATCGATATCTTTATGAATATTTCCGATTTGAAATGCGCCGGATGCGAAGCAACTGTGCGCAAGCGGCTGCTGAAACTCGATGCGGTTTATGATGCCCGGGCCAGCTTCAGGACCGGGAAACTGCTGTTGAGCGTACGTCCGGATTTTGATGCGGCGGAAGCAGTCGCAGCGTTGCGGGAGATCGGTTATACGCTGTCGAATGGCTAGCCTCTGTTGTGCCGATGGGGAGTAGCGTGCGGATGAGTTTTGTGCGCGGCCTCTCCGGCATTGTGGCGTTGTGGCTACTCGCGGTATTCTTGGTCATGGCCTTTGTCGGCTGGGATCAGTTGCGGGATATCTCGGTAATTCATGAGCGCGCGCTGCAGATCGAGGCGGTCAACCACAGGAGCCATGCGCTGCATGAGCTCGAGCTGGGCGTGCGCCGGCAGGCTGCCTATGTGCACGATTTTCTGATTACCGGTTCCGAACGTCATGCCGACGCCTATCGCGCGATGATGCCGCTGCTGCATCAGGCGATCGAGCGGGTGGCGGCGCAGGGCGTCGATGTGACGCGCATCGAGCAGGCCGTGAACGGCATCAACAGCGACGCCGAGCAGGTGTTCGCGCTGCCGTTTGCGACCGGCAATATGGAAGGGCCGATCCTGATGCAGGAGATGGATGAGAAACTGGCCGGACTGTCGCGCACCCTGATGCAGACCCATCACGAGATGGACGCGTCGGTGAATGATGCGATGCGTTTTGTGGCCGGGTTGCATCTGGATATGCGCGGCGACTTTATCGGTTCGCTGGTGGTGCTGTTCGCGCTGCTGGCCGGGCTGACGGCGTATATGTATCTGCGCGTGATCCGGCCGCTGGTCATGCTGCGCTCGCGCGTGGCGATGATCAGCGAGGGGGGCGTGGATCAGGGCGCGGCGATCGAGCCGGCGCCGGACTTCGGCGATAATGAGATCGGCGATCTGTCGCGCGCGCTGAATGTGATGCGCGCCTCGATCCGGCGGCATCAGGATGAGCTGGTGCATGCCCGCAGTCTGCAGGCTCATCAGGAGAAGATGCAGGCGCTCGGGCTGATGACAGCCAATATCGCGCATGAGGTGGGCAACCCGCTCTCCGCCGCTGCAGTCTCGCTGGATATTGCGCTGCACCAGCTCAAGGCCGGCAACGCTCCGGCCGTCGAGACCCAGCTGCAGCATGTGTCCGAGGAGCTGCGCCGCACCGAGGGGATTATTCGCAATATTCTCGAGTTCGGGCGTCCGTCGCGCACCTCGCACGAAATGATTGCGCTGGATGCGGTGATCGAGAGTTCGATGCAGCTGGTCGGCCTAGCGCGCAATGCCCGCCATGTACAGCTGCAATACCGGCCGGGCGCGGCTGTCGCCGCGATTCCGGGCAGTGAGGATATGCTGCGTCAGGTGCTGGTGAATCTGCTGCTCAATGCGATCGATGCCTCGCCGGAGGCGTCGCTGGTAACGATTGCAACATCCAGCGCCGATGGCTGCGTGATGCTGGATGTGGCCGATCGCGGCAGCGGCATCGAGCCGCAGGATGTGGAGGCGATCTTTTCGCCGATGTTCTCGACGAAGCAGAAGGGCGAGGGCACCGGTCTCGGGCTGTCGATCAGTCGCGATCTGATTCGCCAGATGAACGGTGATCTGGTTCTGCACAGCAACGGGCCGGACGGCTGTGTGTTCCGGATTTCACTGCCCGAAACGACAGGGGGAACTGCATGCTGATTCTGATTATCGAGGATGAACGGCGTATCCGCGAGGGAATTGCCCAGATGCTGGCGCAGGAGGGGTATGACCTGCTGGAGGCGGAGCATATGCAGCAGGGGCTGAGCATGATCGAGGCCGAAGCGCCGTCGGTGGTGCTCTCCGATATCAACTTGCCCGACGGGGATGCGTTTACCGCGCTACGCTACTGTCAGCAGCAGGGGCTCGATATACCGTTTATTTTCATGACCGCGTTCGGCAGTCGCGATGTGGCGATTCAGGCGATTCAGCAGGGGGCGTACGACTATGTCTCCAAGCCGCTGCGCTTTGATGAGCTGTTTGCCCGCCTGCAGCGCTTGCAGGAGTTGCAGAATCTCAAGGGGCAGGTGGTGCGCAAGTCGGAGCGCAAACTGGCCGAAGGGCGGCTGGCCGTGCTGGGCGACTCCGCGCCGATGCAGCGGATCCGGCGGCTGGCTGCCCGCGCCGCCGATTCGCACGCGCCGCTGCTGATCACCGGCGAGACCGGTGTCGGCAAGGGGATGCTGGCCCGGCTGGTGCATGCCAGCAGCGCGCGCAGCAAGCAGCCGTTTGTCAGTATCAACTGCGCATCGATCCCGGAGAATCTGCTCGAATCCGAACTGTTCGGTTATCGCA
>CAYSMR010000068.1:0-9180 GCA_964432195.1 uncultured Zetaproteobacteria bacterium
GAATCAGAATTAAAAAAACGACGCCGAACAGTATATCCATCATGACACCTCCGTGTTCTGTTGTTCTGCTCCAGGGGCAATCTCCAGCACCAGCCCGCGACGCCCTGTCACGCGAATCGCTTCGCCTTCGCGCACCGGCCGGTGCGTGACCGCCTGCCATGTTTCGCCGCGCACCTGCACGCGCCCCTGATGTTCAAATGATTCCAGTGCGATGCCGGTTGCATGCAACAGCTCCTCGGCGCCGCTGACCACCGGCCGCCGGCGCGCCCGAATCGCCATGCCGGCGACCAATGCGAAAAAGAACGCGGAGAGCAGCGCCAGCGCGGCAATCAGGGAAAGCGAAATCGCATACCCGCCCGCATCCATCAGCATGATCGAACCGACTACAAACGCGATCACCCCGCCCAAACCGAGAATGCCGAAACTGGGCAGAAACGCCTCGGCGACCATAAATGCGATGCCGAGCGCAATCAGCCCGAATCCGGCCAGATTCACCGGCAGCAGCTGGAATGCGAACAGGGCCAGCAACAGCGAAATGCCGCCGACGACGCCGGGCAGCACGAAACCGGGATTGGCCAGCTCGAAAAACAGACCATAGATACCGAGCAGCATCAGGATATAGGCCACATCAGGATTGCTGATCACCGCCAGCAGCCGGCTGCGCCAGCTGCGCTCGATCGGCTCAATGACAGCGCCTCCGGCATGCAGCGTTTCATCTCCCTGCGGCATCGCCACGACCCGCCCGTCGAGCTGTTGCAGCAGATCATTCAGATCGTTCGCAATCAGATCGATCACGCCGTTCTCCAGCGCTTGGCGAGCCGACAGCGATGCCGCCTGTCGCACGGCCTGCTCGCCCCATTCGGCATTGCGTCCGCGCATCGTCGCCAGCGCGCGCATATAGGCCGCCGCATCATTGACCATCTTGTGCCGCATCGGCGGCTGCGCAGGCATCAGCCCCGGCAGAGTGCCGATGCGCACCGGCGTCGCCGCCCCCAGATTCGTAGCCGGCGCCATCGCGGCAACATGACAGGCATACATGATATAGACGCCGGCGCTGGCAGCGCGCGCCCCCGGCGGCGCGACATAACAGACGACCGGCACGCTGGATGCCAGGATAGCGCGGATCATGCGCCGCATCGCCGAATCCAGCCCACCCGGCGTATCGATGCGCAGAATCAGCATGGCGGCCCGGTCCGCCGCCGCGCGACCCAGCGCCTGCTCCAGATCTTCCACCGCAGTCGGGCCGATCGCCCCCTGAATATCGAGCAGACGCGCAAGCGGCGGCGCGCCGGATGCAGACAGCGCCCACAACAGCATCACCGACAACATCAGCATGCGTTTCATATCTCCAGTATAACAGAACTGGTGGAAATTACAGCCGGAGCTCTTATGCTGCGATGTCTGAACAACGGATAAACCGGGGAGGCAGAGATGCAGGCGCTGATCGCGTATCATTCCGATTACGGCAACACCGGCAAAATGGCCGAAGCGATTGCGGCAGGCATGCGCGCCGCCTGCCCCGACGCCGATATCGCGCTGCGCAGCACTGATGCGGTGACGCTGCAGGAGCTGGGCGATGCCGATGTGCTCATATTCGGCACGCCGGTTCATATGGGCTCAATGGCATGGCAAATGAAGCAGCTGATTGACCGCGCCGCCAAACTGTGGATGGAGGGCACGCTGGAAGGCAAGGTCGGCGGAGTATTTGCGACCGGCGGCGGCTTCGGCGGCGCAGGCGGCGGCGTCGAGCAGACGCTGATCGCGCTGCACTCTAACTTCCTCGCGCACGGCATGATTGTGGTCGGCTTCCCCAAATCCCTGCCCGGTTATGCCGATGGCGGCCTGCAATGGGGCGCTTACGGCCGCAGCGGCAACCATGCCGGCATGCCGGACGCCGTATCGGATGCCGCGCTGGCCGCAGCACGCAGTTACGGCGCGCATCTGGCGGAAACTGCCGCCCGCATCATCGAATCCTGAAAGGTGTCAGGGTCATCGTTCAACGCCGCAAGCGGCCCATATCCGGACGGAGCCTGTTTTCAACGCCCCCGGTAACTGACGCTGCCGTTTACCTATTTCGGCTGCAGATAGAGATAGATGATACCGGCGCTGACGCCCACGCCTGTACTGCCCTCAATGACCGACTGCAACGAAATGCTCCGGTTGCTGCCGCCGACCAGCACCTGCGCGCCCACGCCGAGACTGGCCGAAGTGCCGGCGCCGCCATATTTGCCGGCCAGCTTATGACTGCCGCTGACCACGTCCGCGGCAAACACGGTAAAGACCAGCTGGCGCTCGCGATCGACCCGGAAGTCGATACCAAAGCCGACGCCGGTTTCCGGCAGCGCGTTGCAAGTCAATACGCTGATTTTGGTGCCGGGCGTCGAATTGCCAGCATAAGCCGGCGCAGCCATCAGCGTCAGCGCTGCCAGCGCCATGCCGATGCCCGTTATCAGGGGTGTTCTGTTCATCGTTGCCTCCTGTGACAGGCCTGCCGACATCTTGCTCGTCAGACTTCCATAACTATTAATTATAGACGTTCACACATCGAAATCATAACAGCCACTGCGCATGACTGCCGGCACCGCTGTTTTTTTTTACTGATGGAGTCGCAGACGATTCCGGCTACACTCCCCGGCATGGCGAAATCACTGTTTGTCTGCCAGAGCTGCGGCGCGGAACATCGCAAATGGATGGGCCAGTGCCCCGACTGCAATGCATGGAACTCGATCACCGAACAGGTGATCGAGGCACCGGCTGCGCGCGCGGTCGGCAAGGGCAAGGCGCTGACCGCGTCGCCGATCACCGATATCAGCGGCAGGGACTGCCCACGCCGTTCCACCGCCATCGACGAGCTCGACCGGGTGCTCGGCGGCGGCCTAGTGCCGGGCTCGGCGGTGCTGATCGGTGGCGACCCCGGCATCGGCAAGTCGACCCTGCTGCTGCAGGCCGCAGCCAGACTGGCGGCGCATCCGGAGGCAGGCCCGGTGCTCTATATCACCGGCGAGGAATCTGTGCAGCAGGTGCATCTGCGCGGCGAACGCATCGATGCGCTGCATGCCGATCTGCTGCTGATCTCGGCCTGCGAGCTGGAGTCGATGCTGGCCACGATCGATAAAATCAAACCGTCGGCCATCATCGTCGATTCGATCCAGACCACGGTCAGCAATCGCCTGACCAGCGCCCCAGGCACAGTGTCGCAAGTGCGCGACTGCTCGGCCAGCCTGATCAGCAATGCCAAATCCCGCGGCCACGCCCTGATTCTGGTCGGTCATGTCACCAAGGAGGGGGCGCTGGCCGGTCCGCGCGTGCTCGAGCACATGGTCGATGCGGTGGTCTATTTCGAAGGCGATCGCGGCCATGCCCATCGCATCCTGCGCGCCGTCAAAAACCGCTTCGGCCCGGCCGGCGAAATCGGCGTATTCGAAATGACCGACGCCGGCCTGATCGGCATCCGCGACGCATCCCGGCTGTTTCTGGCCGAACGCGCCAAGGATACCCCCGGCTCGGTCGTACTGGCCTGCATCGAGGGCACGCGACCGCTGCTCGTCGAGGTACAGGCGCTGATTGCGCCGACCGTCTATGCGACGCCGAAACGCTCAACGGTCGGCGTCGATGCCGGCCGCGTGGCCATGCTCAGCGCTGTACTGGAACGACGCATCGGCCTGCCGCTGTCGCAGCACGACGTCTTCATCAATCTCGCCGGCGGCGCGCGCGTCGCCGAGCCGGCTGCCGATCTGGCCGTGCTGCTGGCAATGGTGTCGGCCTATCAGGAACGCCCCGTGGCCGACGACATCGCCCTCTTCGGCGAGGTCGGCCTGACCGGAGAGGTGCGCCCGGTCGGTCAGCCGGAGGCGCGGGCCAAGGAGGCAGCCAATCTCGGCTTCTCCCGATTACTGCTGCCGGCCGAGAATCACGCAAGGGTGCAGAAGGCAAATATCGTTGCTAACATGCGCGGCGATACAGCAACGCCGCTTGCCCTGACTCCGGTCAGGCATTTGTCCGAAGCTGCGCAAAAACTCCTGGCCTGAATGCGTATGCAGCCGGGTCAACAGCAAACAGAGGGCTGACTTGAACTTTGTGGATTATATCCTGATCGCCATCGTGGGCCTGTCGATGGTGTTGTCCTTGTGGCGCGGCTTCGTGCGCGAGATCATCTCGCTGATCGGGCTGGTGGCCGCGTTCCTGATCGCCAGCCGCCTCTCCGGACAGACCGGCGAGATGCTGGGCGAATGGATCACCAATCCGACTGCGGCCGACATCGCCGGATTCGCGCTCGTTTTTGTCGGCGTGATGATTGTCGTCGCCCTGATCGGCGCCATTATCCGCCGCTTGGTCGATATGGCCGCGCTGACCGCGACCGATCGCACGCTGGGCATCTTTTTCGGCGCAGCGCGCGGCATGTTGTTGATCGCGCTCTGCTTTCTCGTCTACACATCCTACACCAAGCCGGATGCGCCATGGCTCCAGCAGAGCAAGTTGAGCCCGTACGCCATTGAGCTGGGCGATATGCTCGGCGGCATGATTCCGGCCGGCTATCCGTTTTCCCGTCAGGGCGGCGCGAAATATCCGTCGCCGCAGGCCGCCAACAGCAGCCTGCAGGATATTATTCCGATCCAGGATAAAAATGCTCTGAAATCCATCATTGACAGCAACAGGAGATAAACGCGTGTCCGTTCCCTGCGATAAATGCTCTATTGAGCCTGATCCCCACGACCACTTCCATGACGAATGCGGCGTCTTCGGCGTCTTCGACCATACCGAGGCCGCCAATCTGACCTACCTCGGCCTCTACGCGCAGCAGCACCGCGGCCAGGAATCGGCCGGCATCGTCAGCACCGACGGCCACAGCTTCTACAGCCACCGCGGCATGGGCCTAGTCGCCGATATCTTCCAGAAATCGGATATCAACACGCTGGCTGGCCAGCACAGCATCGGCCATGTGCGCTACTCGACCTCGGGCGAATCGGGCCTGCGCAACTGCCAGCCGTTCTCCTATGAATATGCGCACGGCGGCATCGCGATGTGCCACAACGGCAACATCGTCAATGCGCCGGAGCTGCGCAAGGAGCTGGAGAAGATGGGCTCGATTTTCCAGTCCACCTCTGATACCGAGGTACTGATCCATCTGGTTGCGCGCAGCCACGCGCCGAGCATGAAGGAACGCCTGGCCGAAGCGGTCGGTCAGCTGACCGGCGCCTTCTCGCTGCTGGTACTGGCTGAGAAACGGCTGGTCGGCATGCGCGATCGCCACGGCATCCGGCCGCTGGTACTCGGCAAGCTGGACGATGCCTGGGTACTGGCCTCGGAGACCTGCGCCTTCGATCTGATCGGCGCCGAGTTTGTGCGCGATGTCGAACCGGGTGAGATGGTGGTGATTGACGAGAACGGACTGGAGAGCCTGCATCCGTTCCCGTCGGTCGATCCGAAGTTCTGCGTGTTTGAATATGTCTATTTCGCCCGGCCGGACTCGACGCTGGAGGGGGTCAATGTCTATCAGGCGCGTTATCAGATCGGCGTTGAACTGGCCAAGGAGTCGCCGGCCGAAGCCGACCTGGTGATTCCGGTGCCGGATTCCGGCGTACCGCCGGCGATGGGTTTCGCCGAGGCGGCCGGCATCCCGTTCCAGATGGGGCTGATCCGCAACCATTATGTCGGGCGCACATTCATCGAACCGCAGCAGTCGATCCGTAATTTCGGGGTCAAACTCAAGCTCAATCCGAACCGCAACCTGATCAAGGGCAAGCGCGTGATTCTGGTCGATGACTCGATTGTACGTGGCACAACCAGCCGCAAGATCGTCGAAATGGTGCGCGCCGCCGGCGCGACCGAAATCCATATGCGCATCTCCAGTCCGCCGACCAAACACTCCTGTTTCTACGGGGTTGATACGCCCGATTCGGACGAGTTGATGGCCAACAAGATGGGCCTGGAGGCGATGCGCAAGGCGATCGGTGCCGATTCGCTCGCCTTTGTCAGCTTCGAGGGGATGTATCGCGCTGTCGGCAAGCCGCGCGGACAACACTGCGATGCCTGCTTCTCGGGTGATTATCCGGTCGCGGTCGAGCAGCAGCGCTCGCCGCAACTTTCACTGCTGCATATTCACAGCCGCAAATAGTCATGGCCGCGCAGCCGACGGTCGTCCTGATTCACGGTCTGTTCGGCTTCCGCAAGCTGCTGTGGCGGGAATATTTCGGCCTGGCCCGCCGGCTCTATCAGCAGATGGGGCTGCGCGTCCTGATACCATCATTGCCGTGGGCCGGCAGCATCGAGCAGTGCGCCCATGCGCTCGCCCGGCAACTGACCGATGAAACCGGGCCGCTGCATCTGGTCGCCCACTCGATGGGCGGGATCGATGCGCGTGACTGGATCTGCCGCCTGCATGGCGCCGGACAGGTGGCCAGCCTGACCACGCTGTCGACGCCGCATCGCGGCTCCACAGCGGCCGATCTGGTCTGCCGGCCGGCATACTCGCCGCTGCGCCTGTTCCCCGGCGTCCGCAGCCTGACCACGGCGCAGATGCAGCAGTTCAACGGGCGCACGCCGGACCACCCGAACATCATCTATCGCAGTTACAGCGCCGCACGGCCGGTGGATGAGCACGCCTGGCTGGTGCGCCGGTTCGGCCGCCATATTCAGCAGCATGAGGGCGACAACGATTCCCAGGTCTCGGTCTGCTCGGCGCGCTGGGGCGAACATCTGGGCACGCAGCCGTGCGACCACTTCGAACTGATCGAACTGAATCTGTGGCTCAATCCGTTCAGAGGCCGCGCACCGTTCGACCCGATGCCACTCTACCGCGAAATCGGCGACTGGATCATCCGACAGGGGGTGGAACGGAATACGCGGTGACCACACTGTTTTTGTAGAAATCCCGGAACAATGCTAGCATGCCGACGCACGAGCGTTTTCATGCCGTTATCAATCCGGAGAGGGAGAGGGATATGCCAACCACACTGAACAATATTGCCACACAGGGCGCCAACGGCGCGGCGATGATGCCGATCATTCAGGGCGTCGGCCGGGCTGCAATCGAGATTGCCGCCGTACTGCGCGGAGCAGTCTTCCGCGGCGCGCTTGGCGAGGCCGGCGGCGAGAATGTGCAGGGCGAGCAGCAGCAGGTGCTCGACGTGCTCTCCGACGAAATCTTTCTCGCGGAGATGCGCTCCACCGGTTTTGTCTGCGCAGTCGGTTCCGAGGAGCAGGAGGAGCTGCTGGTCATCGACGAATACGCCCACGCCGACTATCTGGTACTGGTCGACCCGCTCGACGGCTCATCGAACCTCGATGTCGACGGCCCGGTCGGCACGATCTTCTCCGTGGTCAAACGCAAGACCGCCAACACTGAGCGGCCGCATGTCTCCGATACGCTGCAGTCCGGCCAGGGCGTCATCGCGGCCGGTTATGTGCTCTACGGGCCGTCGCTGATGATGGTCTGCTCGGTCGGCAGCGGCGTCAACGGCTATACCTTCAATCCGGCCAATGCACGCTTCGAGCTGAGCCATGCCGATATCCGCATTCCGGAGACCGGCGGCTATTACTCGGTCAACGAATCGAACAAGGCCAAATGGCTGGACGGCATGGGCGACAACCTCGACCGCATGAAGGCTGAAACCGGCCTCGGCATGCGCTATGTCGGCGCGATGGTCGCCGATATGCACCGCACGCTGCTTAAGGGCGGCATCTTCCTCTATCCGGCCGATCGCAAAAACAGGAACGGCAAACTGCGCCTGCTCTATGAGGCGATCCCGATGGGCTTTATCATGGAACAGGCCGGCGGCAAGGCGATGAGCAGCGGCATTGCCGTGCTCGATATCGAGCCGGAAGCCCTGCATCAGCGCGTGCCGGTCTATCTCGGCTCGGCCACCAATGTCGATGCGCTGCTAGGCTGATTCTTGCCGCACAGCAAGACGTTTCTCGACACGTATTTCAGGGAAATCGGCGTGCAGACGCCGGTTTCCCTTTTTACTGCCGCGCCCCCGGCCAGTTCCCCGCCGCCCGATATGCCACCCGATGTGAAACAGGCAGCCGCCGCCACGGTTGTCGCAACATCTGCATCTGTCGCTACGGCAACTGCGCCGGTGCTGAAAAGCATGGACGAGCTTGCAGCCGACGCCGAAGACTGCCGTCTCTGCGGGCTCTGCGAGACCCGCAATAATGTCGTATTCGGCATCGGCAACCCGCATGCCGATCTGGTTTTTATCGGGGAAGCGCCCGGACGAGACGAGGATCTGAAAGGCGAACCGTTTGTCGGCCGGGCCGGCCAGCTGCTCGACCGCATGTTGCTTGCTATACAGCTGGAGCGCGAGCAGATCTATATTATGAACACGATCAAATGCCGGCCACCGAACAATCGCGATCCGAAAGCCGATGAGGTGGAGGCGTGCAGTCTATGGTTTGAACAGCAACTGAATCTGCTGCAGCCCAAACTGATCTGCCTGCTCGGACGCGTTGCGGCCCAAACAGTGCTACAAAGCAATGCGACGCTCGGTTCGATGCGCGGCCGCTGGCACGACTATCTCGGCATTCCGACGCTGGTCACCTATCACCCGGCCTATCTGCTGCGCTCGCCACAGAAGAAATATAAAAGCTGGCAAGATCTGCAAGCCCTGCTGCAGTGCTACCGGGCGCTGCAGTAAGCGACCGGCCTATATCTTCGGCATGCCGGGGGGCATACTGCCGCCGCCCATGCCGCCGCCGAACTTGCCCATCATCTGCGCCATCATGCGGCGTCCCTTGCCGCCCTTCATCCGCTTCATCATCTTCTGCATCTGGGCGAACTGCTTGAGCATGCGATTGAGCTCCGGCACTGTCGTACCCGACCCCATCGCGATGCGGCGCTTGCGACTGCCATTGATCAGTTTCGGATATTTACGCTCTTTCGGCGTCATCGAATAGACCATTGCCTGCATCCGCTTGATCGGCTTGTCATCCATCTGCTCCAGCGCTTCCTGCGGCAATTTCACGCCCGGCATCATCTTCAGCATGCCGGCCATACCGCCCATGCTCTGCATCTGCCCCAGCTGCTCAGCGAAATCGCCGAGGTCGAACTGCCCCTTCTTGATCTTCGCAGCGGCCTTCTCGGCTGTAGCACGGTCGACGCTGGACTGGATTTTCTCAACCAGACCGACGACATCACCCTGGCCCAGAATACGGCCGGCCATCCGGGCCGGATCAAACTGC
>CAYSMR010000069.1:0-9156 GCA_964432195.1 uncultured Zetaproteobacteria bacterium
AGCAGCATTAAACCGCTTTAGCATTCAATTTGAAGACAGGATGCCGAGGCAATAAGCAAATACCGTTTACACAAAACTTCTTACACCCTCAATCCCCGAGCAACAGCGGGGCGTGCTGGAGACACTGCGTCAGCCGCTGGAAGACGGCCGCGTCCGCATCGCCCGCGCTGCCGATTCGGCTGAATTCCCGGCCTGCTTCCAGCTGATTGCCGCGATGAATCCGTGCCCGTGCGGCTATCTCGGCCACCCGACCCGTGCCTGCCGTTGCTCGCCGACGCAGATCCGGCACTATATCGGCCGTATTTCCGGGCCGCTGCTAGACCGTTTTGATCTGAGGATTCATGTGCCGCCGGTTGAGCGCGGCGAACTGGCCCGGATGCAGCCCGGAGAGGCATCGGCCGTGATCGCGGAGCGCGTGCTGGCGACGCGCCGGCGCCAGTATCGACGGCTCGGCGACGGACGCGTCAATGCTCGCATGAGCAGCGCCGAGATCGAACTTGCACGCCCGCCCGGACAGAGACGGCGCGCGGCTGCTCGACGCAGCGATGCAGCGCTTCTCGCTATCGGCCCGCAGCTATCACCGGATCCTGAAGGTGGCGCGCACGATCGCCGATCTGGCCGCATCGGAACAAGTGCGCAGCGCGCATATCGCCGAAGCGCTGCAGTATCGCGGCGAGGCGCTGTTCGACGCGCCCGCCGCCGGCTAAGGACAGGCAAAAGCGCGGTTTTACCCGTCCGGGCTGATTACGGACAAGACGCCTTTAATCAGCATCCACCTAAACGGGTGGAGGACGCTACTTCGGCTGGATCAGCTGCAGCTTCCAGATATCGCAGTTGTAGTCCTGCATCGTGCGATCGGTCGAAAACTTGCCGCTGAATGCCGTATTGCAGATGCTCATGCGCACCCAATGCTCCTGATCCAGATAAGCTGCGGCCGCGCGCTGCTGCGCATCGACATAGGAGCGGAAATCGGCCGCAACCAGCCACGGATCGTGCGGACTGCGGATTGCGCCGACAATGCCGGCAAACAGCCCCGGCTCGAACTGACTGAAGTGGCCGCATTCGAGCAATTCCATCACACGGGAGAGATCGTCATCTCCGGCGATAATCGCATTCGGGTCGTATGCGCCGTGCGCCGCTTCGACTTCGTCGGCCGTCAGGCCGAACAGGAAGAAGTTATCATCGCCGACCTCCTCTCGGATCTCGATATTAGCCCCGTCGAGCGTACCGATCGTCAGTGCGCCGTTCATCATGAACTTCATGTTACCGGTGCCGGAGGCCTCCTTGCCGGCCGTCGAGATCTGCTCGGAGAGATCGGCCGCCGGGGCGATCACCTCCATCGCCGAAACACGGTAGTTCGGGAAGAATACGACCTTCAACCTGTCGCCGACATCCAGATCACTATTGACCACCTGTGCGACATTGTTGACCAGCTTGATGATCTGCTTGGCCATGTAGTAGCCCGGCGCGGCCTTGCCGCCGATCAGCACGCAGCGATTGGTCCAGTTCGCGGTATCGCCACGCTTGATCCGGTCATAGAGATGGATCACATGCAGTACATTGAGCAGCTGACGCTTGTACTCATGGATGCGCTTGACCTGAATATCGAACATCGCATCGACATTGAATGCGACACCGCACTCCTTCTCGACCAGCGCGGCCAGCCGCTGCTTGTTCGTCCGCTTGCAGTCGGCCCAGCGGGCGCGGAAACCGGCATCATCGGCATACGGCGCCAGCTGACGCAGCTGCTGCAGATCGGTAATCCAGTCGTCGCCGATCGTATCACTGATCAGGCGCGAGAGCGGCTTGTTGCACCATGCCATCCAGCGGCGCTGGGTAACACCGTTGGTCTTGTTATTGAACTTCTCCGGCCACATCTGATAAAAGTCATGGAATAGTCCTTCGACCAGCAGATCGGAGTGCAACTGCGCGACGCCGTTGACCGAGAAGCTGCCGACAATGGCCAGATAGGCCATGCGCACCTGCTGTACATCGCCCTCTTCGATAATCGACATGCGGCGCTGACGCTCGACATCGCCGGGCCAGCGCTTGGCCACCTCGGCCAGAAAACGGGCGTTGATCTCGTAAATAATATCGAGCAGACGCGGCAGCAGGCGGCCGAACAGGTGCACCGGCCAGCGCTCCAGCGCCTCCGGCAGCAGCGTGTGGTTCGTATAGGCCATCGTCTTCGACGTGATCGCCCACGCCTCGTCCCACTCCAGCCGGTACTCATCCATCAGCAGCCGCATCATCTCGGCGACCGACACGGTCGGATGCGTATCATTGAGCTGGAAACAGTTTTTATCGGCAAAACTACTGAAATCGTTGCCGTGGCGCGCTGTCCAGCCGCGCAGCACGTCCTGAATACTGGCCGAGGCGAGGAAATACTGCTGACGCAGCCGAAGCTCCTTGCCGTTCTCACTGGCATCGTTCGGATAGAGCACCATCGAGATATGCTCGGCATCGTTCTTCGCCTCCACCGAACCGGCATAGTCGCCGGCATTGAATTCGCCCAGATCGAACTCATCGGTCGCCGCCGCCTTCCACAGCCGCAGCGTGTTTACGGTATTATTCCGGAAACCCGGAATCGGCGTATCGTATGGGATCGCCAGCACATCCTGAGTATCGGCCCAGCGGCAGCGCAAGACGCCCTGATCATCGTGATAGCATTCGGTATGGCCGCCGAAACGGATGCGCTGGGTATATTCCGGCCGGGTGATCTCCCAGACATTGCCGTAGGTCAGCCAGTGATCCGGCTCCTCGACCTGATAACCGTTCTGGATCAGCTGACGGAACATGCCGTACTCATAACGAATGCCGTAGCCTGTGACCGGCAGCTGCAGTGTCGCGCAGCTGTCGATAAAGCAGGCCGCAAGCCGGCCCAGGCCGCCGTTGCCAAGCCCTGCATCGCGCTCCATCTCCAGCTTCTCTTCATAATCCAGGCCCAGCTTGTGCAGCGCCTCGGCCGTTTCGTCATCAAGCCCCAGATTGAGGATCGCATTGCCCAGCGCGCGCCCCATCAGAAACTCCAGCGACAGGTAGTAGACCCGCTTGCCGTCCTTCTCCAGGTAAGCATCCTTGGTATTCTTCCAGTTCTGCATCAGGTGATCGCGGATCGTATAGGCCAGCGCCTGATACTTGTAATGGTTCGACTTGCTGCTGGTGTGCTGACCCAACGTGCGCAGATAGTGGCGCTGGATGCCCTTAACCAAGCCGGCGGATGTCTTGTCCAGCGCGGGCGCATCAAGGATATCGCATTCGGGGTTGGAAGCGTGGGTCATGGATTCACCTTGGGAAACGTAGGGATAGGAATCGGGCCTGAGCCGCAGTTTGAACACAGCGCAGGCTGGCTATATTAACCCGTCAAGTCAATGTGGCTATGCCGCGCGTCCGCTCGCCAGATACTCATCATAACCGCCGTGATAATCGATCACGCCGTCGGGCGTCAGCTCGATAATGCGCGTTGCCAGCGATGATACAAACTCCCGGTCGTGGCTGACGAAAATCAGCGTCCCCGGGTAGTGCTCCAGCGCCGTATTCAGCGATTCGATGAACTCCATATCCATATGGTTGGTCGGCTCGTCGAGCAGCAACACATTGGGGTTCTGGAACATGAATTTGCCGAACAGCACCCGCCCCTGCTCGCCGCCGGAGAGCGCCCGCACGGACTTTTCGATATCGTGACGGGAGAAGAGCATGCGCCCGAGATTGCCGCGAATCTCCTGCTCGCCGTGCTCCTCCTTCTTCCACTGCGCCATCCAGTCGAACAGCGTGTCATCATCAGCGAAATCAGCCGAATGATCCTGCGCATAGTAACCGATATTCGCATTCTCCGACCATTTGACCTGCCCCTGATCCACCTCCAGGTCGCCGGCCAGACAACGTAGCAGCGTCGTCTTGCCGATGCCGTTCGGGCCGATCACCGCCACCCGCTCGCCGACCGGGATCATCAGGTCAAGCTGCTCGAACAACATATTGCCGTCAAAGCCCTTGCAGATCCCCTTCAGCTCCAGCGCGATGCGATAGAGCTTTTTGTCCTGCATGAAGTGGATAAACGGGTTCACCCGGCTCGACGGCTTCACCTCCTCCAGCTTGATCTTGTCGATCTGTCTGGCCCGCGATGTCGCCTGGCTCGATTTCGACGCATTGGCCGAGAAACGGCTGACAAACGCCTGTAGCTCGACAATCTGCTCCCTCTTTTTGGCATTGTCGGCGAGCAGGCGCTCGCGCGCCGCCGTCGCCGCTGTCATATATGCATCGTAATTGCCAGGATAGATGCGCAGCTCGCCGAAATCGAGATCGGCCATATGGGTGCAGACGCTGTTAAGAAAGTGGCGATCGTGTGAAATGATAATCATCGTACAGTCGCGCCCGTTGATGATCTCCTCGAGCCAGCGGATTGCATTGATATCGAGGTTATTGGTCGGCTCGTCGAGCAGAATCACATCCGGATCGCCGAACAGCGCCTGCGCCAGCAGCACGCGCAGCTTCCAGCCCGGCGGAATCGATTTCATCAGTCCGTCGTGGCAGGCAAGCGGAATATCCATGCTCAACAGCAACTCGCCGGCATTTGCCTCGGCGCTGTAACCATCGAGCTCGGCGAACTGCCCCTCCAGTTCGCCGGCGCGCATACCATCCTCATCCGAGAGCGTCTCCTGCGCATAGATCAGATCGCGTTCCTGCTTGATCTGCCAGAGCGCGTCATACCCCATCATGACGGTATCAAGCACGCTGTACTCTTCAAATGCGAAATGATCCTGACGCAACTTGCCGAGCCGCTGGTGCTCGCCGATGCTGACATGGCCGGCTGTCGGCTCCAGATCGCCACCGAGGATTTTCATCAGCGTCGATTTACCGCAGCCGTTGGCTCCAATCAGCCCGTAACGGTTATTATTGCCGAATTTGACCGAGATATTTTCAAACAGGGGCTTGTCCCCGAATTGCATCGTAATGCCGGATGTCGTAATCAAGATATGTGTCCAGTAACAGGTATTTCCAGCCAGGCTGCCGCTATCCGGCAGTCTGCAGGGATGCGCACGATAAGACCGACGGCCGCATATACAAGCAGCAAAGCAGCAGGCTTATAGAGGTGCTGATTTATCGCCATCCTGACAACAATCAGCTTGGAATGTGCGAGACCAGTTTTCGCGCTACTCGCGGAAGCCGTGCGTGATCGGGTAGCGGCGGTCGCGGCCGAAGGCGCGTTCGGTGATTTTGACGCCCGGCGGCGACTGGCGGCGCTTGTACTCAGCCAGCTGCAGCATGCGGAATACGCGGCGCACCTCATGGCGATCGAAACCGCGCGCAACGATCTGTTCCACGCCCAGGCGCTCCTCGATATTGGCGCGCAGAATCGCATCGAGCACCTCGTAGTCGGGCAGCGAATCGGAATCCTTCTGATCCGGCCGAAGCTCGGCTGACGGCGGCTTGCTGATTGTGTGTTCGGGAATGATCTCCCGCTCCCGGTTCAGCCAGCGGCAGAGCGCGAATACATCGGTTTTATAGACATCCTTGAGCACGGCAAAGCCGCCGGCCATATCGCCGTACAGCGTCGCATAACCGACCGCCATTTCCGACTTGTTGCCGGTGGTCAGCACCATGCGACCGCTCTTGTTGGAGATCGCCATCAGCAGCACGCCGCGGATGCGCGCCTGGATATTCTCTTCGGTAATACCGGGCTCCGATTTTCCCCATGCAGCGAACGTATCGGCCAACGTCGCCTCAACCGCCCCGACCGCATCGGCAATTGGCAGCGTGATCGTCTCGATCTCCAGATTCCGCGCCAGCGCCTCGGTGTCGGTAATCGAATGGTCGCTGGAGTAGCGCGACGGCAGCAGCACGCCAAGCACGTTGGCTGCCCCCAGCGCCTCGACCGCAATCGCCGCGGTCAGCGCCGAATCGATGCCGCCGGAGAGGCCGATCACCACCTGAGTGCAGCCGTTGCGCAGCACGTAATCGGCCACGCCCATAACCAGCGCCCGGTGGATCTGCTCGACCGGCTCCGGCAACGATGCAATCTCCGGCGCAGCACTGGCGGCGAAATCGATCACGCCGCTCCACGCCTCGAACAGCGGCGCGCGCAGCATCAGATTGCCCTCGCTGTCGGCCACATGCGAGCCGCCGTCAAATACGATCTCATCCTGACCGCCGACCGGATTCACATAGACCAGCGGCGCGCCAAAGCTGCGTGCCCGCCGCTGCACCAGCGCCTCACGCTCGCCCTGCTTGCCGACATGAAACGGCGACGCATTCAGATTCAACCAGACATCGCAAGCCAGCTGCGCCTGTCTGGCAGCTAGTTCGTCATGCCACAGATCCTCGCAGATGCCGACCCCGATACGCCAGCCGTTCACCTCGAACAGACACGGATCGCCGCACCCCGGCTCGAAATAGCGGCGCTCGTCAAAAACGCCGTAATTGGGCAGATACTGCTTGTCGTAGATGCCGACCACCTTGCCGCAGCGCGCCAGAATCACGCTGTTCCTGAGCACTCCTCCATCCCGGCGTGGCGCGCCGAATACGACGCAGGTATTGCCGCTGGCGCGCACAATTGCCGCCACCGCGGCCTCCACCTCGTCCATAAAGGCCGGCCGTTTGAGCAGATCTTCAGGCGGGTAGCCGGTCACAGTCAGCTCCGGCAATACCGCGACATCGCACAACGCCTGCCCGGCCTGCTCCATCACAGTGCGAACCAAGCGCACATTCCCGCTCAAATCCCCGACTCGGGGGGCAATCTGGGCAATCAGTATTTTCACAGCAACTCCATTCGCGGCACGAACATCGCATCCCCGTAGGAGTAGAAACGGTATCCCGTCGCCTTGGCGTGTTCATAGGCATTCAGCACGCGTTCGCGGCCGGCCAGTGCGGCGACCAGCATAATCAGCGTCGATTTGGGCAGATGAAAATTGGTCAGCAGCGCATCCACAATTTGGAAATCGTAGCCCGGCGTGATAAAGATGGAAGTGCGCCCTGCCCCGGCCTGCAACCGGCCGCCGGCGCTGGCCGCCTCCAACGTGCGCAGGCTTGTCGTGCCGACGGCAATCACGCGCCGCCCGTCGTCGCGGGCCCGGTTGACCAGCGCGGCCGTTTCATCGGGCACGATATATGCCTCTTCATGCATGACATGCTCGCTGATCGTCTCGACCTGCACTGGCTGAAATGTGCCGGGGCCGACATGCAGCGTCAGCCGCGCAAACGTCGCGCCGGCGGCCTGCATCGCCGCCATCAGTTCGGCAGTCAGGTGCAGTCCGGCTGTCGGCGCGGCCACGGCGCCGGCATGGCGGGCGAAAACGGTCTGGTAACGCGTCTTGTCGGCTTCGGTATCCGGCCGGTTGATATAGGGCGGCAGCGGCATATGACCGACCGATTCAATCGCCGCGACCACATCGTCGGCGATCAGACGCACGCGCAGCTGTTTTCCGTCGCGCGCCAGCACCTCGGCTGAAAACAGATCGGAGAAGATAATCTCCGTCCCCGCTTTCAGCGGCTTGTTCGATTTGCCCCAGGCCAGCCAGACATCCGCCTCGCCGGTCGGCTCCAGCAGCAGCAGCTCGGCCCTGCTGCCGCTTGCCTTGCGCCCGACCAGCCGGGCTGGAATCACCTTCGTATCATTGAGTACCCAGAGGTCGCCGGGCTGAACCAGCGCTGGCAGGTCGCGGATCAGCCGGTCGATCAACGCGCCGGCCCGGTCCATACAGAGCAGGCGCGAAGCATCGCGCTGCTGCAACGGCTGTTTGGCGATCAGGTGCTCGGGCAGGGTAAAATCGAAATCACTGATATGCATCGCGGCGCAGTGTATCGCGAAGCATCCGGCGCGTCTTTATTCTGCAATTCTGCATCGCAGATTTACAATCATTCACCGCAAAGGACGCAGAGAAGAGCTGCCCGGCGGGTTAGAACAGCATGAACCACAGAGGACACGAAGAGCACAGGGAAAACCGGGTAGAGTGAGCAGGCACCCTCCTGCCGTTCTCTCCGTGCACTTCGTGGTGAAACGCTTGCACAGCGGAACACCGTATCTCGGAAAATAAAATAGTATCTTGCCGGAATGGATGGCCGTGAATCCGATCAGGCGTGGGCGCGATGCACGATCTCGTAGAGCGTCGTCTTCAACGCCTTGGCCTTGAACGGCTTTTGCAGGAATGCATCGGGACGGTCGCCGTGGATCAGCGCGCCCGCCTCCACCTCGGAATAGCCGGAGACCAGAATAATCGGCACCGATGCATCGATCCGGCGCATGCCGGCCATCGCCTCGACGCCGCCGAGTACCGGCATCGTCATATCGAGCAACACCGCGACCAGATCATCATGGTGCTTCTCGAACATCTCCAGCCCCTCCTTGCCATCCTCGGCCGTGATCACATCAAAATTGAGCTTCTCGACAAACAATTTGGCCACATTACGCACCCGCAGATCATCATCGACGACCAGCACCCGCCCGTCGCCGCGCCAGGCGTCAATCTCAACCGTACTGACCGCCTGCTCGCTGAACGTCTGCGTCGTTGCCGGCAGATAGACGCGGAACGCGGTCCCCTTGCCGGGCGTGCTGAACACCTGCAGCGCACCGTGGTGACCGCGCACAATGCCGAGCACGGCCGACAGGCCCAGACCGCTGCCGGTCTCCTTGGTTGTGAAGAACGGATCGAATATCTTGTCCTGCATCTCCTTGCTCATACCGCAGCCGGTATCGCGCACCTCCAGCGCGACATACTCCCCTTCAGACAGTTCCGCGCCGTTGAACAGCGCGCTCAGCTGCTCGCGATTCATTCTGCGCACGCCGCTGGAAACCTTGATCTCACCGCTGGCGCTGCCGATCGCATCGGCCGAATTGACGATGAAGTTGAGAATCAGCTGCTGAATCTGGGCCATATCGCCCTCAACGCCGGGCAGATCGGGATCGAGCTTGATCTTCAGCGCGACATTGCTGCTGACCGAGGCACGGATCAGCTTGCCCATCGATTTGATCATATCGTTGAGATTGATCACGCGCATCTCGTAGCTGCCCTTGCCGGCATAGGCGAGCATCTGCTTACACAGCTCGGCAGCATGATCGCAGGAGCCGACAATATTATCGATATGGGCCACGACGGCCGGCTTGTCATCGAGCCGGCCCCGGGCCAGTTCGGCATTGCCCAGAATCGCGGTCAGCAGATTGTT
>CAYSMR010000070.1:0-9040 GCA_964432195.1 uncultured Zetaproteobacteria bacterium
ATGGCCGTCACCTACTACATGCTGCCCAAGATCACCGGCAAGCCGATCCACTCGCACCGGCTCGCCGAACACTCCTTCTGGTGGACTGCAATTGGCGTATCGGCATTCTATATTTCGCTGCTGATTTTTGGTTTTATCGAAGGCAATCTGTGGCTGACCGATCCGTCACTGGTGCCAGATGTACATAAATATTACGGCCCGGTGATCTCGGTCGCCGCCTCGGTACTGGCTGTCGGTTTCTGGGTCTATCTGGCCAATGTAATGATGACCCTGAAAGATATTTACAAGAAAGGATCCTGACAGATGCGACTGGAGTGCGGATGCCCATCCGAATACCCCGACTGGGACGGGCAGGATATCGATCTCGGCGCCACGCTCGTGCATGAGCAGGGCACGGCGATGTTCTTCCATATGCCGATCGGCTTTGAGGCCTATCTGGACCGCCAGCACAGCGACATCGAACGGCTGGAGCTGCATGAGCGCTGGCCTGGCTTCGTGCTCGCCGAATCGGGCATGTTCCGCGGCCGCATTCTGGCCCTGCTCAGTGAGGACAACTCGCCGGCCCGCAACACCTATCGACTGAAGAATCCGTACATGTTGCGGGTGCGACTATTCGAGGGCGATGTACGCGAGATCAAGAACGAGATCCGGCACATGCAGTCCGAACTGTTTGATCAGGCCCGCATGCCCAAAAACCTCTATCTGAGCTATCTGACCTGCCCACGCTGCCAGGAGGCGCGCGGCGGCACGAAAATCATGCTCCTGCGCCACTGGGAGAAGAGTCCGAAGCTCGAACAGCGGTTGGCCAGACAGGGCAAGGCGTAAGACGCATTCTCAAAAACGCTGCGATCCGGCAGCCACTTACTACTGTTTCGCAACTATATGGCCGGCCGTTTCGGCCTTCAGATAGGCAATCACATCGGCCCGGTCGGCCGCCGCCAGCGGCGGCATGCTCATGCGGGTATTCGGCTTGACCTTGCGCGGTCCGCTCAGCCACGCCTCCAGCGCCGCCTCATCCCACGCCTCGAACGGCACGCCGGCAATGCTCGGCGCGCGATTGAATATGCTGCCCAGTCCCGGTCCGACCCGTTTCCACTGATTATGCAGATTATGGCATGGCAGGCAACGCACCCCGGCAATAACTGCGCCGCGCTCGGCATCGGCGGCATATGACTGCAGCGGCAGCAGCGCCAGCAGCAGTGCCGCCCCCGTGATCAGATGCCTCACTGCCTGCTGCTCCCGGCAGCCGGAGCCAGCGCAAACACCACCTCGCCCTGCTGCCCGTTACGCGTCAGCCGCACATAGAGATGATCATGCTGCGTATCGCGCACCGGCAGCGCACGCCGGAATACGCCCAATGCCCCATCCGGCATCGCCTGTTTCCAACCAGAGGCTTCGGTATGCACCTCGACCAGCAGATCGTTGACGAAACCGCGCTGCTGGTGGTTGGCGATCAGGATAAATTCATTCATCCCCTGCCGGACCGGCGTCGGCCGGCTCTCTATCCGGATCGTAACATCCTGCCACGACTGCGGCGCCGGCGACCATGCAGGTTCGCCGTTTGAGCAGGCTGCAAGCAACAGCAGCGCGCCGGCAATCCAGAAATGCCGCATCAGCGACTGCCTTCCGTCGCCGCATTGCGAACCAGATAATCCTTCACGGCGAGCATCTCCGATACGGCCATCGGTGGAATACGGCGCTGCACCCGATGCTGCTGCATGCGAGCAATGACACTCGGCCATTCGGCTGCAGTATGCGCCGTCGTTCTGGGCGGCACATGACACTCGGAACACTGGGCGCGGTAGTTCTGAAACGCCTGACTATCCATCTCAGGGTAATCGATCATCTGTTTCGGACTGCTTCCTGAATCACATGCAACAAGCCCAACAAGCATCAGTCCCACACACAGCAATAATGCCGACCTCACTACTTGCGACCTCCATGCCCGGGCATATCGATATCATCATGTTCCGGATCCGAATCCAGGCGTCCACCTTGATCCGAGCCGTACAGCCGGGTCATAAAATAGATTACACCGCCGGCAACGATAAAATAGAGCACGGCATAGAGATGGCCCATCGTAAACCACGGCCGGGCATGATCAGGGCGATCCCCCCAGAACGGCAATGACAGCCCGAAGGCCACCATCAACACGCCGACAATGACGCCGATAAACCATTTCGGAACACGATTCTGGGATTTCGGGATACGCTCGACCAACTCCCAGTCATCCATACCGCGCTTCTCCAGCCGCTCCTCGTCGGAAGCGTAACCGTAGTGGTCTTCAGGGGTCTTACCCCACTCCACCCGGGTTGCCGACACCGGTTTATGCTCAGCTTTATCTGTTTCTTTCATACTAACCTCACCCGTCACCCGGCGCAAAATGGGTCACATCAAACACGTCGCTCCAGCCGTTATCAGCCGTCGCATATACGCGAAAACGATACAAGCCCTTGGGCAGCGATTCCTTCAGGTGCAACGCCACATCTTTACGCCCGGCAGTATCGAAATGCAGCTGTTCGGACTGCAGCTGATACTGCGATGGCTCCAGCCCTTCGATCCGCAGCCGGATATCCACCGGATGGTAGAGCTTATGGGCCACATTGATGCGATAATCCAGCACTTTCGCTCCATGCCATGCCTCACTGCGATAGACAGAAAACTCTTCACTCTGATAACCTGCAATACCGGTCGCAAAAAACAGCGCACCGGCCAGCGTTGCCATCGAAGAGGCTTTAGCGCGGGCAAAAAATGATGCCAGCACCCCTTTGGACTGCTGCCCCTGCGCACTTTGCCCTTCCCTGTCTCCAATGGCAAAACTGAGCAGCCCCGGACCACTGAGCTTTTTACTCTTTCCGTGCAACTCGTCACAGGCCGTCACACAGGCACCACAATTCACACAGGAGTCAAACACCTCAGTCTTGCGCGGGTCGATATCGAGAAAACAGGCATCCACACAATAATGGCAGGTTCCGCAGTGATCACTACGACTGCGATCATAGCGGATATGCAGGGTCTCCCTAGTCTTGAACGAATGCTGCCAGACACGGTAGATGCACATGAACTTGCACATCAGATGGCGCATCACTGCAATATCGAGCAGAAAGATCGCCACGCATACGAAATAGATCCAGTGCAGCGAGGCCGCCAGATCCGGATCTTCGGTAAAGGTCAGAAATGACCAGATGGCCGACGGCGGAAAGAAGTAGAGCAATGGAATCAGCGCCGCCAGCATTGCCGGCAGCAGCAAACCGATCCCCAACAGCAGATAGTTCAGCAGCGACTGCTTGCGCCGCGCAACCTGCATCTGCTCGCCGCTGACATCCATCATCTGCGCCCGCCGCCCGAGCAGCTTTTCGGTCAGCCAGTTCGCATATTCCGACACGGTATTCTGCGGACACATCCAGCCGCAAAAGACCGAGCCGACCAGCGAATACATCATTACCAGCAGACTGGCGATAAACACCCAGAAGCCCATCACAATGAAAATATCGGAGAACCAGACCTGCCGATCCAGCAGGATAAAGCCGCCGGACTGCATATCGATGCGAAACAGTCCGCTGAGCGGAATCACGATGAGCAGCGCAACGGTCAGCAGCTGAACCGCGCGTCGGGCAGGATTCAGCACTGTTGCGCCCGGCACATGCTCCTGGCGAACCGGTATCTGTTTCAGGGCATCATTTGCGGACATATGCGCATATTACCTTTTTATTATATTCTTGACCAGCCTGCGCCGATCTCCCCGTAAACCCCACTGACTATCTCCCCAGCGGGCTTACTGCTCGCAAACGCTGCCGCAACACAGTCGCAGCAGCCCGATGGCCGGCCCGCTGTTCAATCTCGAGCAACGCCCGCAAGGCTCCTTCATGATCCGGCCGCAGCGCAAGGATACGCTGCAATGCCTGCCGGCGCGACAACCCCTTCGGCGCGGCGTGGGCCAATGAATCAAACATGCGGTCGGCCAGCGCGAAAGCCGGCCAGCGGTCCAGCGGGTTGGCTCGATAGGCCAGTCTGGCCATCCGCACCACCTGCCGTTCATCACCCTGCAACTCCGCCTGCCATAAGCGCACATCCAGAGCACTGGCCACGCGGGCGCGCCGGAAGCGCTCGACATCCCGACCGGCCACCTGCAAATCCCGCAGCGCCGTCATATCATCAGCGCGCCACTCTAGCAGCCAGCGCCACATTGCGCCCATATCCGCACCACCGCTATAACGTACGCGCGGCAATGCGTATTCGATCACCGGCAACCACTCATCCTGCAATGGAGCATTCAACTGCGGAATCCGCCCCCAATAACGACCGGCCCAGGTCCACAACCCTTCGCCGCCGGCGGCATCGTGACGTCGGGCAGCCGACAACGACTCGTAACGGGCCAGAAGTCCCGCCATCGCCATCCCGCCATCCCGAATCCCGACCAGCGCCATGCGATAGCCATCGACAAACACGGCAGCTTGCGGGAATACCTGTCGGAAGGTTTCCATCACCACCTGAATCGACGCCACATCAAACTGGTTCAGCGCCAGCCACTGGGCATAGATCCCCTCCCGGTTCAGCCGCTCGCGCACGCGCCGGAACTGCTGCAACGACAACAGGTTGGCCCGCCCGACCATATCCGGGTGAAACAGATCGCCGACAATCACATCATAGCGCGCACTGGCGCAGCGCAGGAACCGGCGCGCATCATCGTGGAGAATCTTTACATGCTTGCGGATATCGCCATTGACCGGCGCAAACGGACCGCTTGCCGCCGCGATAGCGCCGGCCGAAAGCTCCACGGCAGTGCGCTGCAAGTCCGGCAGCCAGAGCGAACCCGACGCAGTAATCCCGGTACCCAACCCCAGGAACAGCGCCGAGTGCGGGGCCGGATGCAGCAGCAACGGCAGCCGCGCCTGATTTCGCTGCACGGTGACCGCCGTCGGATCACTGGCAGCATCCATGCGCTGCAGATCCGAGAGCAAGACCAGCTGGCCGCGCATCACCCCCTGCTGGCGCTCCACAACGTGGGTGAGGGAGACAGCATCTTCGATCACCCAAACATTCTTCGCATCAGCCAGCGCCGGCAGTAACTCGGCCACCGGCGGCAGCGTACGCACGGGCAGGGCAAGCAACAACAACAGCGGCAGCAACAGCCAGTAACGCCTGTCGCCAACCCAGCGCATGCCGCATACGAACAACAACAGCGCAGCCATGCATAACGATAACGCACTGCCAAGCCAGGGGATCAACACAAACCCGGCCAGCATCGCTCCGATTGCGGCCCCGATACTGTTCACGCCGTACCACCAGCCGCCGAAACCGCCCTGCTGGTGATGGAAACGCTGCGCCAGCAGCGGCAACCATGCCCCCAGCAACAACGTCACCGGCAACGTACAGAGCGCAACAGCTCCGCCTTCGGCCAGCATGGCCATCGCCAGCGATGAAAAATCGGCCGCGGCGGCCCAGCGACTCACGGCGCCCAGCGCATAGAGGCCGGCCACCGCGCATGCAGCGGCAATCGCCGGCAAGACATTCAGCCAGATTCGCGAGCGCAGGCGTTGCGCCAGCAAGCTGCCCAGTCCGATGCCGGCCAGGTAAATCAGCAGCAAGACAGCCAGGATATATTCGGTACGCAGCAGCACCATGCCGTAGATCCGGGTCCAGACCACCTCCAGCATCAGCGCCGCAGCGCCGATACCTGCATAAACCAGCAGATCCATCCACGGCGGCCGTCGATCCAGCCCTTGACGATCACAAATCGTCGGCCCGCAGCCCTTCAGCTGACGCGACAACAGCCAACCGCCCAGCGACAGTCCCAGCCCCAGCGCTGCCACGGACCACAGTGCGACCCGCCAGCCCAGCATCGGCAATAGCCATAACGGCAGAATCGCCCCGATCGCGCCGCCAAGCGCATTGACGCCATACATTGCAGCAAGCGATACGCGCAGATCCGATCCGGCCCTGAGCGCCAACGGGAAGGCCATGCCCATCGCCAATGACGCCGGAAACAGCAGCAGCAGGACCGCCGCCCCCTGCAGCCCCTGCCAGCCCGCCAGCGACAAACCGCCGCCCAGCGACAACAGCATGCCATCCAGCGTCGGCATCAGCGATGGCATCGCCAACGCATAGGTGGCAACCCCTCCCTCCAGCGCGGCCAGCAACTGCAGCGCCCGGCGGCCGCTCATACGCGCCCCCCGACCGGTCAATGTGAAGCTGCCGAGCCCCAAGCCCGCCATAAACGCCGTCACGGTAAAAACAACGCCGAAAATAGTAATGCCAAACATCAGCGAGAACATGCGCGTCCACAGCACTTCGTACGCCAGCGCCGTTATGCCGGTCGCCCCGTAGAGGGATAACAGGGCCCATGCCACAGAACGCCTGTTCATGGCAGCAGAATCGGAACAGTCATCCCGCCGTCAGCGAAACGGAGAGAAACGGTTGTTGTCGGCATATCAGGTCCATATCTGCGAATGGTCACTGCCGGACGCTGCGGCAGGGAGTTTCGCCCCTCTACCAGGGCCAGAACCAGGCGATGGCCGTAGCCGAGTGCACAATGGCCAGCGTCAGGCTCAAACCGGCAAAAATCATATGCGGCAGGAATACATCCTTGCCAAACGCCACCATCGCAATGCCCAGAGAGCCGGTGACCAGCAATAATACCAGTAACGCCACCCCCATCAGAAACAGAATCTGGTGTTTGCGTTCAGTTGCAATCCTGCGCTCCGGACTGATCTCATCATCGCCGGCAAACTGCTGCATCACCGCCTCATCCGACTGCGAAGCGACCGCCGCTCCGGCGCTGTTCGCGGCTGCAGCCGCACCGGCCTGCGCCGGCAGTGCCATCACCAGGAGCAGCAGCGCTGCAAACCACCTAGTCATGCCTGCGTTCCCCGTCATCACCATCCTCGCCCTGCGCGTCGCGCTTGAGCGCATTACGCCAGTGGATCACGGCCGACAGGATCATCGGCGCAAAGACCAGAAAAAACAGAAAAATAAAGATGAACCACGGCGTATCGATCGTTACATGCAGAAAACGGTAGCTGTCCACAGCCCATGCGTTGCCGGCGCTTGCCAGCAACAGTGTCAGCAACTGCAATAGTCGCGCAAATCGTATCATGCTATTTCTCCTCTGTAGCCGTGATGTCCATCGCGCAGCGGAAGCCGAAAAAGTCCGACGCATAGTTCGGCAGCGCATAGTTTCGGTGATAGGTCGTCGTCGACAGCGGGTCGCTCTTCCAGGAACCGCCGCGCATGACCCGGTAGATCAACCGCTCCTTCTCATCGCTGCCGCGGTGATAGTCCGGATCCAGCGCCTTCGGCTCGAAGACCTCCATATCGCCGCTCGCGCCCGGATAGGGCGAAAACTGGTCGGCCACCCACTGCTGCACATTACCGGCCATATCCATCACGCCGAACGGACTGGCGCCCTGAGGATACTGATTCACCGGCGTCGTATGACCAATCTTGTAATAGGTATTCAGACTGTCCGGACGCATATCGTTGCCCCACGGCCAGCGCCGCGCATCACTCCCGCGCGCCGCTTTCTCCCACTCCGCCTCTGTCGGCAGACGCTTGCCCGCCCAGGCACAGTAGTCGCGGGCATTGTACCAGGAAATCATCGTCACCGGATGCAGCTTCAGCCCGTTGGGAATCCGCCCCTGCTTCCAGTCCAGCGGCGGACGATAACGTTTCGCTGCGACAAAACGGGCATATTCGGCCTGGGTCACCAGAAACTTGTCGATCTTGTAGGCCGGCATGCGCACCTTGTGGGCAGGTCTGTTCTGATCGCCGGTACGCGGATCATCGCTGCCCATAACAAACACGCCGGCTGGAATCCGGATCATCCACGACAGATCCTGCCACTGCTCATCCGAAAGCAGCGCTGCCGCTTCCGCCTCACTGTAGCTGCCAGTATCACCGCCGGCATCCTCATGTTTGATCTGCAGATGCGCCTCTTCACCGGCCGCCCGCACATGCTGTTCCATATCCGACACATCATAGGAGGATTTCGCCTGCATCTCCTTCATGCGCATCGAGCCGAGCTCCATCACGTGCAATGAGCCGCCAATCATCGCCAGCGTAATGCAGCTGATCAGCGTCGCCATCAGCAGCCGCTTACGCTTGCGCTTCTCTCTGTCACTGATGGCCGGCCGCTGGATACACCGACCGGATGCCGGTTTGCTTGCCGTCATTGCGCTTCAGGAGTCCTTGTCGTCGGGCAGTCGTTCGGCGTCAGTGGTTTTTGCGTACTTGGAGGTCCAGCTGGTACGGCGGCGCATGAACAATTCGCCAAAAAATGCGCCGACCGCGCAGAACTCCATCTGCAGGATCACAAACACTGTCATCAATCCCATCGGCAGCAGGTGCACACCATCGGGCAAAGTAGCATTCATCTGTTGATAATAGCTGATAATCAGTACCGCGGCGGGCGGGAAATGGGCGAGATATTTGCCCCCATAACCGTAGATCATGCCAATCAGGACGCCTGTACTGACCGGCAGCGCGGTCATCGCGATAATCCATGCGGCATTGAAGCTGGCGATGCCGGAGAAGAGTTCGAGCTGAACATCGAGCAGGTCAAAGCCGGTCTGCAGCAGCGCTCCGCCAATCGCGAATGCAGTAATGCCGCGCAACCAGGCAGGCCCCCACTGCTGGCAGGCGATATCCATCGCCGCTTCGGGATCGTGCACGCTGCTTCCTGCATCTGCATGTTTCTGGTTCATTATTTCCCCGTCAGCTTTTTCTGTTCCGCCTTGCGAGTTTCATCGTAATACCAGCCGCGTACTTTCAGACTGGCAAAATAGGCCGCCAGCAGACGGCGGTCCTGCTCCGAGAGCCTAGCATAGGAGGGCATCCTGAATTCCGGCTTCAGGCGCGACGGCAGCATCGACTGCGGATTTTCACTAGAGAAGTAGCGATAGAGCCACTCCTCGCTGCGCCAAGAGCCGATTCCGTCCAGACTCGGCGCAGGCACTGTTTCGTACAGGCTCTTGACCGACCAGATTTTGTGGCAGTTACGGCACTGCAAACTCTTGTAGAGCGCTGCGCCGGAACGGGCCAG
>CAYSMR010000071.1:0-8995 GCA_964432195.1 uncultured Zetaproteobacteria bacterium
TGCGGTTATCGTGGTTTGAAACAGGTGCGCCCTGACTGATTGCGACCGCTATCAAAGCTGCGCTGCCACGCTGACGAGAGCGCGCTGCTCTGCAGATGCAGGGTGGTTTCATAATCGAATGCGCCGTTCCGGCTGCTGATACCGGAGCCGATGCAGCGGGCTTGGCTGCTGCTGAGCACGCACTGCGCCTGCCATGCCGATTGCGCATCGCTGCCCTCCAGATAGAGGGTGCTATGCACCTGCTTGATCAGCAGCAGCTGATTTGCATCCGCATGCCAGACGCCGTCATACAGGCCATGGCCGGCGGGGGCGGGATGCGTGGCTCTCTTGTCGCCGCTGTCGGATTCGTTTGCATGATCGCCGAGCAGTTCCTGCAGTAGCCCCGGTCCATCCTTGATGCGCTGGGCTGACGGGCCGGCATCAGCCGCGCCCTGCGGCACGCACAGCGCAGCAGTCACGATCGCTAGCGCGATATATCTGTTGTGCAGTTCTATCCCCCGACAACGGCCAGCAGGATGCCGGCCGCGACCGCCGAACCGATCACGCCGGCCACATTCGGGCCCATCGCATGCATCAGCAGAAAGTTATGGTGATCGGCCTCCAGGCCGACCTTGTTGACGACGCGCGCCGCCATCGGCACAGCCGAGACGCCGGCCGCGCCGATCAGCGGATTGACCGTACCGCCGCTCAGACGATACATCAGCTTGCCCATCAGCACGCCGGCAGCCGTGCCGATGCCAAACGCGATCATGCCGAGCATCAGGATGCCGAGCGTCTCCAGATTGAGGAAGTGATCGGCCTGCAGTTTGGAACCGACCGACAGGCCGAGAAAGATCGTAACGATATTGATCAGCTCGTGCTGGGCCGTATTCGACAGCCGGTCCACGACGCCGCACTCGCGCAGCAGATTGCCGAAGGTCAGCATGCCGATCAGCGGCGCGGCGGTCGGTAGAAAGATCACGCAGAGCAGCAACACCGTTAGCGGAAATGCGATCTTCTCCATCTTGCTGACCTCGCGTATCTGCGCCATGCGCACCTGCCGTTCTTTCTCGGTGGTCAACCAGCGCATGATCGGCGGCTGGATAATCGGCACCAGCGCCATATAGGAGTAGGCGGCCACGGCGATGGCGCCGAGCAGGTCCGGTGACAGGCGCGAGGCCAGGAAGATCGCCGTCGGTCCGTCGGCGCCGCCGATAATGCCGATCGCGGCCGCATCGGCCAGCGAGAATTCGAAACCGGGCACGAGGTTCAGCGCCAGCGCGCCGATCAGCGTCACGAAGATGCCGAACTGGGCTGCTGCGCCGAGCATCAGCGTGCGCGGCATCGCGATCAGTGCGCCGAAGTCGGTCAGCGCACCGACGCCCATGAAAATCAGCAGCGGAAACAGTCCTGTCTCGATGCCCATGTGATAGAGGATGCCGAGCAGTCCGTCCGGGCCGGAGATCCCGGCGATCGGGATATTGGTCAGCACCGCGCCGAAGCCCATCGGCACCAGCAGCAGCGGCTCGAATTTCCTGACGATGGCCAGATAGAGCAGCAGCAGTCCGACGCCGATCATCAGCACCTGGCCCCATTCGATATTGGCGATGCCGGTGGTGGCCCACAGCGTCATCATCAGTTCGGAGAAGCTGCTCATGCGATCGTGACCAGAGGCTGGCCGACCGAGACCGCATCACCCTCGCGCACCTCGATGCTGACGATCGTGCCGCTGTGGGTCGAGCGCACCTCGGTCTCCATTTTCATCGCCTCCATAATCAGGATCACATCGCCATCCTGTACCTGCTGACCGGGGGTGACATTGATTTTGAAGATCGTGCCGGCCATTGGCGCGCCGACCGACATCGCCGGTTTGTTGACGGCCGGCGCGGCAGCCGGCGCGGGGCGGGGCGAGGCGCTGTCGGCCGGGTGCATCGAACAGATGTCGCCTTCGGGCGTGACGACGACGTCGTATTCGACGCCGTTGACCGTGATCAGATAGCGCTCGGCGACCGCCGGCGGCAGTTCCGCCTCGGCCTCCAGCCATGGCGCCGGTTCGAATGCGTCCGGATTATCGCGGTTTTTCAGGTATGTCAGTCCGACCTGCGGAAACAGCGCGTAGATCAGCACGTCGTCGATCAGTTCATCTGACAGCTCGAAGCCCTGCTCGGCGGCCATGCCGGAGAGCTTCAGCGTCAGCTTGTCCATCTCGTCATCGATCAGATCGGCCGGTCGGCAGGAGATCGGCTTATCCCCCTCGAGTACGCGCATCTGCAGTTCGCTGTTGACCGGCGCCGGCGTCACGCCGTATTCGCCCCTGAGAACGCCTGCGGTCTCCTTGGTGATCGTGCGGTAGCGCTCGCCGGCCAGCACATTGAATACGGCCTGGGTGCCGACAATCTGCGAGGTCGGCGTGACCAGCGGGATGAAACCGAGATCCTCGCGCACCTTCGGAATCTCGGCGAGCACCTCGTCGAAGCGGTCGTCGGCATTCTGCAGGATCAGCTGGCTCTCCAGGTTGGTCAGCATGCCGCCGGGCACCTGGGCGACCAGAATGCGCGAATCGATGCCGCGCAGTGAGCCTTCGAATTTCGCATACTTCTTGCGGATTTCACGCAGATCCGCGGCGACCTCCTCCAGAGCCTTCAGATTCAGACCAGTGGCGCGCTGCTCATCCTCGAGGATCGCGACGACCGATTCGGTCGCCGAGTGGCCGTAGGTGTGACTCATTGACGAGATGCTGGTGTCGACGATATCGATGCCGGCCTCGACAGCCTTCAGGATCGCCGTCGTGCTCATGCCGGTCGTCGCATGTGCATGCAGCGCGACCGGAATGGCGACCGCCTCCTTCAGCCGGCCGACCATCTCCTCGGCCACATAGGGTTTGAGCAGGCCGGACATGTCCTTGATACAGAGCGAGTGACAGCCCATATCCTCGAGCCGCTTGCCCATGTCGATCCACATATCGAGCGTATGCACCGGGCTGATCGTGTAGGAGATCGCGCCCTGGGCATGCTTGCCGACATTGATGGCCGCCTTGACGGCCGTCTCCAGATTACGCAGGTCATTCATCGCATCGAAAATGCGGAATACATCCATACCGTTGTCGGCGGCGCGCTCGACGAATTTATATACGACATCATCGGCGTAGTGGCGATATCCGAGGATATTCTGGCCGCGGAACAGCATCTGGGAGCGGGTATTCGGCATGGCCGCCGAGAGCAGTCGCAACCGCTCCCACGGATCCTCGCCGAGATAACGGATACAGGCGTCGAAGGTTGCGCCGCCCCATATCTCCATCGACCAGTAGCCGATGTTATCCAGCTTTTCGGCGATCGGCAGCAGATCCTCGATACGCATGCGCGTGGCCAGTAGCGACTGATGGCCGTCACGCAGTGCGACTTCGGTGATTCCCAGCGGCTTGTTCATCGGCATCTCTCCCCCTGGCTCCCCGGCTGGCATGCTTTATCGGCGGTGCGGATGATCGCTGCGGTACTGTTTGACGGCGGCGCTGATCACCTCGCGCAGGTCGTCATGGCTCGGGCGGGCATCGCCGCCGGCTGTCGTACTCTGTTCGTTCTGCTGCTCAAATGATCGGATCAGCCGCGAAACCAGCGTGATCACGGCGATCAGCAGGCCGAGAAACAGAAACACGACGCCCATGCCGAGCGCCATCAGTTGCAGTCCCTGTCCGATCAGTTCATTCATTGGCCGTGCTCCTGCGATCCGTGCGCGGATCAGCTGCAACGATAGGTGAAACGCCTGCAGGATGCCACTGCAGCGGTGCATCGCGTGCCGTGGCAGTCGAGCCGGCTGCGCGGATCTGTCAGAGTGCGCAGCCGCCGACCGATGGTCAGAGCTGCATGGGAGCTAAATCATGTTCAAAACAACCGATCTGTATGACGATTACCTGGAGCAGTTGCAGGTAGCGGCGCCGTTGTTTCGCGATTTCGGCGGCCGGCGCGCTTTCTGCGGCCAGATTGTGACGCTGAAGGCGCTGGAGGATAACACGCTGCTGAAAGCGGCGTTCGAGAGCGACGGGCGGGGCAAGGTGCTGGTTGTCGATAGCGCCGGTTCGCTGCGCGCGGCGATGATGGGCGATGTAATGGCGGCGCTCGGCGCGTCCAATGGCTGGGAAGGGGTCGTAATTCACGGTTGCATCCGCGATTCGACCGCGGTCGCGCAGGTGGATATCGGCGTGAAGGCGCTGGCAACAATTCCGCGCAAGACCGTCAAACGCAACCAGGGCGTGATGGATGTTCCGCTGCGTTTCGCCGATGTGCTGTTCCGCCCCGGCGACTACCTCTATGCCGATGAGGATGGCATCGTGCTGTCGGACAAGTCGCTGCTGTAGCGCCCCTCTCCCATATTTATGGGAGATACAGTGCAGTGGCGACAGCGCAGCATGGGCTGAACTTGGCGGAAGCAGGGGAGGGCAGAATGAGCGAGATACAACCGATCATCGCGCTCTGTCGGGCGATGAAGCAGCTGTTGTGGCTGATTGGTGGCGCGGCAATACTCTATCCGGCCATGCAGTGGCTGACGTCGGCTCCGGCGCATAATATCGGGCTGGTTGCGCTGCTGGCGCTGAATTCACTGATCGTTACAGTCTGTTTCGATTATCTGGCCGCCACGCTGCCGTCCATACCGGATGGGCTCTTCAACGGTCGCCGCCGGCACTATTTCCGGATGGTGTTTTCTCCGGGCCGGGCGGGGCTGGCGGGTATTATCTGGGGATTGATGTTCGGGCTGACGGTCTATGCGGGCGACCTGATGCCCCGATACGGGCCCGGTGAGCATCTCGCTTTCGCGCTGTTTCTTGCGCTGCACAATGTGTTGATCGGCATGGCTGTCTATGCCCTGTGCATGCACCTGTACTTGTGCGTCGCTGTGCTGGGGCAGCATGCGCCGATTTCGCTGTGGGACCACTCCGGCGATGGACGGTGGCATATTTCAAGATTAACAGAGCCATCACGCTGACCGCTGCCACTGTCTCTGCACTGGCGCTGATCGGCGTCTATTCGTTTTCGGAGCTCTGCACGGCATGCGGCCTTGTCTTCCTATTTTCCGCGAATAACCGCCGTGACCTACCTGCTGCCGCTACTGCCGCAGTCAAAGCGATTGCGCCGGCTGAAGGATCGGGAGCTGCATCTGATCGGCAGGCAGCTGGATGATGTCTATACCGAGCTGTCCCGGTTTGACCGGGAGCGGCTGGAGACCTGCGAGGCGTTGAGGAAATTGTCGCGGCGAACGGAGCAGGCGCCAACCTTTCCGCCGGTGCAGGGGCGTGCCTATGAGACCATGGCTGTCAGTACGTTGCTGACCCAGCTGCCCAATGCGCCGGCGCTGTTCAAATATATAGCGACGCTGCTGCAAAAAACGGGGCTTTCATAAGGAAGCGCTGATTGTCAGCGCTTTCGCGCAGCCACGGACTGCCTCATCGGTTGCGTGTAGTTGATGGCCGGGCGATGGCAATTGAGATCAGCACTTTCATAAGCGCCGCGGTATCGGTCGGTTGATTTACCAGAGCGACGAAGGCGGGGGCGACTCTCTGCGGCTGCGCGCGGCGGCAAGACCGGCGCGGTAGCTCTCCAGCAGCGCGTCGCGCAGGGCAGGGTGCTGGTCCAGATCCTCGATGCCGAAACGGGCGGCAGCGATCGGTCGGAGAAGTCCCAGCACGCGCTGCTGCTGCCAGGCATCCGCGAAGGCGTCGAAATCGAGCGCGCCGTCGTGGATGAAATTGGCAATCAGGCCGACCGGATCGGAGAAGCGGATCGGTTCCAGGATCATCACATCGTATTCATGGCGATAGCGATCCATGCCGATCGATGCGGCCAGCATATCGTAGAGGGTGCTGATATCTCCTTCGCGCTGCATCATGCGATCGATATCCACGCGGATCGACGGGCGGAATGTTTCGCCGCGGAAATCGAACTGCAGGCTGGCAGTAACGCTCTGTTCTGTCGGCTCTGTCATGGCTGCTCCAGTGATGTGATATTAATCAGTTGTTTGGCATTCTGCTGCACGAAGCTCTTGAATGCGTCAGGAATTGCGGCGAAGCGCTTGCCGCTGCGGTAGACGATATGCCACTGCCGCATGATTGGAAAGTCCTCGACATTCAGGATGACCAGTCGCTTCAGCGCCAGCTCCATCTCGATCGTATGCAGTGAAACGATGCCGAGTCCGAGTTCTGCCATCACCGCCTGCTTGATCGCCTCGGCCCGGTTCATCTCCATACGCGGTCGCAGGCGCAGATTGTGCTCGGCGAAATAGCGTTCGGTGGCCATGCGCGTGCCGGAATCGGACTCGCGTACAATAAAATCCTCATCGGCCACTTCGGAGAGACGAATGCTTTTCTGGCGTGCCAGCGGATGATCCGGCCATGCGACGACGACCAGCGGGTTGTCCAGGAACGGGATGCCGGTCAGCTGGTGTCCGTCCGGGGGCGTGCCCATGATGACCATGTCGGTCGTGTTATTGTCCAGCGCGTTAAGCAGGCCGGTGCGGTTGGTCACGTCCAGCGTCACGCGCGCGGCCGGATACTGGTGATGGAATGCGGCAATCAGTTGCGGCGCGAAATAGTTGGCCGTCGACGCCATGGTCAGATGCAGTTTGCCGCGCTTGAGCCCCTTGAGCTCTTCCATGACCTCGGCTGCCTCGTCGAGTTGCTGGCGGATATTGCGGGCGTAGTAGAGCAGCTCCAGCCCTGCTTCGGTCGGGCTGACCTGCTTGCCATCGCGTTCGAACAGCGGCAGGCCGATCTGTTCCTCCATCTGTTTGACTTGCATCGACACCGCCGGCTGGGTCATAAACAGGACTTTGGCTGCTTCGGTATAGTTGCGCTGCTCGACAATCGCTTCGAGAATTCTGAGCTGTTTGAGGGTAAGGTTCACGCAGCCTCCTGATGTTTCGATATAAGCTGTGATTATGGCGAGTATTATAAGTGTTGATTTTACATTATGGAAGCGCTTTCTATACTTCCCCCTGTCGCCAAAGAGGTCTATCATGCTCTGCCGCGAAGGAGAGGGGCGCAAGCTTTCCTCGTTCATAAACTACTATGGAGGAATTCCTAAATGGATCAATCGAATCGTTACGCGGATCTTAGTCTGAAAGAAGAGGACTTGATCGCAGGCGGCAAGCATTTACTTGTTGCTTATAAACTTATCCCAGCCGAAGGCTACGGCTTTCTTGAAGTCGCCGCTCACGTGGCGGCCGAATCTTCAACCGGTACCAATGTTGAAGTTTCCACAACCGACGACTTTACCCGCGGCGTTGACGCGCTGGTCTATGAAGTAGACGAGACCGCATTCGGCGATGACCCGGTCACCGGCGGCGGTCTGATGAAGATCGCATACCCTGTCGATCTGTTTGATCCGAATCTGATTGACGGTCATTACAATGTATCGCACATGTGGTCGCTGATCCTAGGCAACAACCAGGGTATGGGCGATCACAATGGCCTGCGTATGCTCGACTTCATGGTGCCGGAGTGCATGATCAAGAAGTTCGACGGACCGAGCGCCGGCATTGCCGATCTGTGGAAAGTACTGGGTCGCCCGGAAGTGGACGGCGGTTATATCGCCGGTACGATCATCAAGCCGAAGCTGGGCCTGCGTCCTGAGCCGTTTGCGAAGGCGTGCTACGACTTCTGGCTGGGCGGCGACTTCATCAAGAACGACGAGCCGCAGGCGAATCAGCCGTTCTGCCCGATGAAGACTGTGATTCCTCTGGTGGCCGAGGCCATGGATCGGGCTCAGCAGGAGACCGGTCAGGCCAAGCTGTTCTCTGCAAATGCCACGGCTGACTTCCACGGCGAGTGCATCGAGCGCGGCGAATACATTCTCAGCGAGTTCGCCAAGTACGGCAACGAGAAGCATGTTGCGTTCCTGATCGACGGTTTCGTGACCGGCCCTGCCGGCGTAACGACAGCGCGTCGCGCATTCCCGGACACCTTCCTGCACTTCCACCGTGCCGGCCATGGCGCTGTGACCTCTTATAAGTCCCCGATGGGCATGGACCCGCTCTGCTACATGAAGCTGGCCCGCCTGCAGGGCGCTTCCGGTATTCATACCGGCACAATGGGCTACGGCAAGATGGAGGGTCACTCCAACGAGACCGTTCTGGCCTACATGCTGGAGCGCGATGAGTGCATGGGTCACTACTTCAACCAGAAGTGGTATGGCATGAAGCCGACGGCTCCGATCATCTCGGGCGGCATGAACGCGCTGCGTCTGCCGGGCTTCTTCGAGAACCTGGGCCACGGCAACGTGATCAACACCTGCGGCGGCGGTTCCTTTGGTCATATCGACAGCCCTGCAGCCGGCGGCATCTCACTCGGCCAGGCCTATGAGTGCTGGAAGAACGGTGAAGATCCAATCGAGTACGCCAAGACTCACCCTGAGTTTGCACGCGCATTCGAGTCCTTCCCGCATGATGCGGACAAGCTCTATCCGGAGTGGCGCGAAAAGCTGGGCGTGCACAAGTAAGCCCGGTTGCTGCAGCAATCTGCAACAGGCCTCCACTTTGGTGGGGGCCTTTTTGTTGTATGGATCTTATAGGTTGGGATTTATATATAAGTTTAATTTATTCATATTATAAATTATGCAGACATGCTTTTTGGCCGTGCGACGATTAGTATCTTCGCATCAGTTTTCTGGAGGATATGCGATGAGCACGGATAAAGAGCAGTACAAGATCGTTGAAGAACCGTTCTATCAGCCGCAGGGCGATGAGGTCGAGCTGTATGAGGCGGCCTATGCGGCGCGCCTGCCGGTGATGGTCAAGGGGCCGACCGGCTGTGGTAAATCCCGTTTTATCGAGCATATGGCCTGGAAGCTGGGCAAGCCGCTGATTACCGTGGCCTGTAATGAAGATATGACCGCCTCCGATCTGGTCGGGCGATATCTGCTCGATGCCAACGGGCCGTGTTCCTCTTTGCAGGTGGCTTCGGCTTCTGTGACGGTATTGAAGACTGGGCTGCCCTGGACCTCCTGCCCGCCTTTCTTGGGCGTGCAGCGCG
>CAYSMR010000072.1:0-8776 GCA_964432195.1 uncultured Zetaproteobacteria bacterium
ACAGCTTGCGCTTGATGGCCGGGCCTTCATCGAGCTTGGCCTGCACGCCAGCGTAGATCTTTTCATAGAGGCGCGGCACTGAAATCATAATCGTCGGCTGCACCTCCGGCATGTCGCGCAGTAGCGTCGTTACCGCTTCGGCATAGGCGATCTCGGCGCCGCAGGCGATCGGAATGAACTGGCCGACCGTGCGTTCAAATGCGTGCGAGGCGGGCAGGAAGGAGAGAAACAGATCGTCCAGATAGACCGGTACGCCGCCGATGCCGGCAGCTGCATCGCTGAGCAGGTTGCCGTGGCTGAGCATGACGCCTTTCGGATGGCCGGTCGTACCGGAGGTGTAGATCAGCGTTGCCAGATGATCGCGGTCGGGGCATGGGGCGACGAGTCGGTTATCCCACTGCTCGTCTGCGGCAATCGCCTCGATGCTCTCTGCAGCGCCGTGAAAGGCGATAAACGGCTGCTCCATGCCGGCCAGCTTGGCCTGCTGTTCGCCCTCCTCGACAAAGATCATCGATACGCCGGCATCGTCGAACACATAACGGACCGCTTCGGGCGGGTCGGTGAAATAGGCCGGCACAGTCACCGCGCCGAGGCGCAAAATCGCGAAATCGGCAATGCACCACTCCGGTGAATTGTGTCCGAGAATGCCAACCCGGTCGCCGGGTTGGACGCCTCTGGATTCGAGCCATGCGGCCACGCGCAGTACCGCCTGCTGAACGTGGATGCGCGGCCACGACTGCCAGCTGCCGTCGGCGCGGCGAAAGCGCAGCATCGGCCGGTCCAGCCATTCGGGTGGCGAGGCTAGCAGAAGATCGGAGAGGCAGTTGGCCTGCTCTGTCTGTTTCAGCCCGGGGCAGGGAGGGGCTTGACGGGGATCAGCGGAAGGCATGTAGTGCCTCCAGATTGCCCGGTGCCGACAGGCCAGCTGCTTCGAATGCAGCGCTCAGTTCGTGGCTGTCGCGGCCGGCGAAATAGCGCAGCAGGCCGCCGCGGAACGGCGGGAAGCCGATGCCGTAGACAAAGGCGGCATCCATCTGCGCGGCGTCATCAACGAGCTGTTCGCGCAGGCAGTCGAGCGCCTCGCCGAGCATTGGCAGCAGGCAGGCGTCGACGATTGCGGTCGCGGCCATCGGCGCGCGATTGTCCGGGGCGGCTCCGGCAGCGGCATCTGATTCGTGCGCCCGGCCGGTGACGACCGGCAGATAGTCGTCCAGTTGCGGGTTGATCTCACCCTGCTTGCCATTGCTGTAGAGAAAGAAGCCGCGGCCCGACTTTTCGCCCAGCAGGCCGTTTTCGACCATGCGGTCGAACCATGCCGGCATCGCTTGCTGATGCTCGAATGCAGCGGCCAGATGCGCACCGACATGATGGCAGATATCCAGTCCGACCCGGTCGGCCAGCTCGATTGCGCCCATCGGCATGCCGAAGCGTTTGAGCGCGCCGTCGACATGTTCGGGCGTCTGGCCGCGTTCGAGCAGCTGCAGCGCGGCGACCATATAGGGCATCAGGCAGCGGTTGATCAGGAAGCCGGGGCGATCGGCAACAATAATCGGATACTTGCCCCATGAGATTGCCAGGGCGCAGGTCTTGTCCAGCGTCTCCGGCGTCGTCTTTTCGCCGGCGATCACTTCTACGAGCGGCATTTTCGGCGCCGGATTGAAGAAGTGCAGGCCGGCAATGCGGCCGGCGCCGGCGCGGCGCTGCTGCATCTCGGAGATTGACAGCGAAGAGGTATTGGAGAGCAGCAGCGCCTTCTGCTTCACATGCTTGCCGACCTCGGCCCACAGCCGGCGCTTGATTTTGAGGTCCTCGAGTACGGCCTCGATAACAACATCGCTATCGCGCAGGCCGCTGTTGTCGAGCGCCGGCCGGATCCGGTTCAGCCGTTTCTGATCACAGCGGCCGCGCCGCGTTGCCAGCCGCGCAATGCCTTTCATGCCGCGCGCCAGCGCTTCGGGGGCGATATCGTGCAGATCGACATCCATCGTCTTCGAAGCTACCCACGCGATGCCGCCGCCCATGACGCCGGCGCCGTAGACGCTCGTTTTACGGAAGTCTGCCACAGCCTCGCGGCCGCGCCGGGCCGCCGGCTGCTTCTTCAGCGCTTCGCCCAGGTGGAAGACGCGGATCAGATTCTTGCAGGTCGGCGTGATCGCCAGCCGACCCAGCGATTCGGCCTCGCGCGCCAGCGCCAGTCCGTCGGACATGCCGATAATCTCCCGGAACAGCGCTATAACGGCCGGGATGGCCGGATAGGCCGCGTCGATATCGAGATGTTTCATCCGCGCCGAGGCCTTCTGCTCGACCTGCCGGAAAAAGAACCAGCGCGCCGGCCACAGCTTCAGCCACCACGGCCGGAACAGCCGCGCGCGCGCCTTGCCGCGACCGGCCAGATGGGCGATTGCCGCATCGACCTGCTCGGGCTTGCTGCACAGATCGGCGAGACCGATGCGGCGGGCGCGAGCAGCATCGACGGCGCGGCCGGAGAGGATCATTTCAACAGCGCGCATCCAGCCGACCCGTTTGGGCAGCCGAACGCAGCCGCCGAAGCCGGGATGAATGCCGATCTTGATCTCCGGCAGGCCCAACTGCGTACGCGTATCATCAATGGCCACGATATAGTCGCAGGCCAGCGCGACCTCCATGCCGCCGCCGAGGCAGGCGCCGCGCACCAGCGCCAGCGATGTCGATGGCAGCACTTCGATGCGTCGGCACAGGGCCTGACCGCGCTCGGCCAGCCGCTGCGCCTCGGCCGCATCGCTGACGGCCGCAATCATCTCCAGATCGGCGCCGGCGATAAAGCAGCCGGCCTTGCCGCTCTCCAGCACCAGCGTGGCCGGCGGTGCGGCCTCCAGTGCATCGAGATGCGCCTCCAGTTCGCTGATGCACTGCTCGTCGAGCACATTGACCGGCTTGTCGTCGCGCTCGAAGCGCAGCCGCGCGATCTGCTCCTCGCGAATCAGGTTGACGACGCTCATGCTTCACCTCCGCCCGCTGCGCTGCCCAGCAATACCGCGCCGCCTTGGCCGCCGCCGATGCAGAGCGTGGCCAGCGCCACGCCGCCGTCGCAGTCGTCGCGCAGCTGTCTGAGCAGCGTCAGGATCAGTCGCGCGCCGGTCATGCCGACCGGGTGGCCGATGGCGATCGCGCCACCGTGCGCATTCAGGATGGCCGGATCCGGCGCGCCGATCGCCGCATCCAGCCCGAGCCGTTCTCTGGCAAACAGATCGGAATCCATTGCTTTCAGGCAGGCCAGCACCTGTGCTGCGAACGCCTCGTTGATTTCGACGCGGGCGATATCGTTCATCGACATGCCGCTCTGCGCCAGCAGCCGCGCAGTCGCGAAGACCGGCCCCAGCCCCATCCGTTCCGGATCGCAGCCGGCATAGGCCCAGTCGCGCAGATAACCGAGTACTGGCCACCCCTCGGCTTCGGCCCGCTCGCGGTTGGCCAGCAGCAGCATCGCCGCGCCATCGGTGATCTGGGAGCTGTTGCCGGCCGTGACGGTACCGAGCGGTTTGTCGAAGACCGGTTTCAGACGCGCCAACGCCTGCATACTCTGAGCGGTGCGGATTCCTTCGTCGCGGTGGATATCGTCATAGGAGGGGGGGGCGAACAGGTGCATCACCTCATCATCAAACCAGCCGTCGTCCCAGCCGGCCGCGGCGCGCTGATGGCTCTGCAGCGCGAAGACATCCTGCTCATCGCGGCTGATTGCAAATTCGCGCGCCAACAGTTCCGCGGTCTGTCCCATGCCCATGCCGACCGTCGGGTCGGTCAAGCCTTCGAGCAGCGCGATGCGCGGCTTCCACGGCGTTCTAACGATCTCCATCAATACCGGCAGTTTCTGCTGCAGGGTTTTGGCGCGCGGCAGTTTCGCCATCGCGGCGCGGAATCGGTCGTGGAACAGCAGCGGCGCATGGGTCATCGATTCGACGCCGCCGGCGATGACCACATCGGCTCGGCCGAGCTGGATCTTTTCGGCCGCATCGGTGATCGCCTGCATGCCCGAGGCGCAGTTGCGGTGGACGGTGTAGGCCGGGATCGCGCGCGGAACGCCGGCATTGAGCGCGATGACGCGGGCGATATTGGCCGCATCCGACGGCTGGATCACATTGCCGATAATGATCTGATCGATCTCGTCGCGATCGACCGGCGCGCGGGCCAGCAGTTCGCGCATGGCCAGCATGCCGAGGTCGACGGCTCCGAGACGGTCGAGTGCGCCGGAGGCCTTGCCCAGCGGCGTGCGGATGCCGACGATAATCGCCACATCGGGTTTCTCTGTTGCCATTCTGCTCCGTTTTGCCATACGAACTCCTTCGTCCGCTATCAACCGGATATGCCTGTATGATATGTAGTCTATACCTGTTCACTGCGCAAGTCAGCAGTTGTCGTCTGAGGTGGCCTCAAACGGCGACGCAATCTATCGCCAAGGTCAATAAAGCAGTTGGTATTGGCCGGGACGGACAGTAGATTCGCGCCACTGGGAGCGTTGAATCATGGCATTGATGATTACCGATGACTGTATCAACTGTGCGGTCTGCGAGCCGGAGTGTCCGAATCTGGCGATATATGAGGGCGAGGAGATCTTCGAGATCGATCCCGATCGCTGTACCGAGTGCGTCGGCCATTTCGATGAGCCGCAGTGTCAGATGGTCTGTCCGGTGGACTGTATTCCGGTCAATCCGGAGCGGGTTGAGTCGCCCGAGGCGCTGCAGCGCAAATACCGCGAGTTGACCGGGCAGCCGGCATGAGCGGGCGGCTGTTTATTGTCTCCGGTCCGTCCGGGACCGGCAAATCGAGCCTGTGCGCAGCACTGCTGCAGCGCTGCCCGAACCTGCATCTGAGCATCTCCTGCACGACGCGTCCGCCGCGGCCGGGCGAGCAGGACGGGCGTGAATACCATTTCCTCAGCCGCGATGAATTCATCCGCCAGCGCGATCAGGACGCGTTTTTGGAGTGGGCGCTGGTGCATGGCAATCTCTACGGTACGCGGCAGCGCGATGTTGAGGCGATGCTGGCATCCGGCTCCGACGTGCTGCTGGAGATCGACTGGCAGGGAGCGCAGCAGGTTGCGGAGAAGCTGCCGCAGACAATACGTGTGTTTATCTCGCCGCCGTCGCTGGCGGAGCTGCGCCGGCGACTGCTGGCCCGCGGTCAGGATGACGAGGCGGTCGTCGAGCGGCGAGTCGCTGCGGCTCAGGCCGAGATGGATCATGCCGGCGAGGCGCATCATCAGATCGTCAATGATGATTTTGATGCGACGCTGGCCCGGCTGGTGGATATCTTCACGGCGGGATGATTGCCAACAGATGATTGCAATTGAATCATTGCATTCCTAGTGTTTAACCCATTGTGAAACTGGAGGTCAGCCGCATGGCTCGCGTAACTGTAGAAGATTGTATCCGTTATTATCCTAACCGTTTTGAGATGGTGTTGCTGGCATCGCGCCGCGCCCGTCAGCTGCTGCGCGGCGTGCCGCCGATGGTCGAGGCCGAGGGCGACAAGCCGGCCGTGCATGCGCTGCGCGAAATGGGCGAGGGTTATGTCTCATGGGACGTGCTGTTCGAGCAGGCCGAGCAGGAGCGCCGTCGCGCTGCGGCGTTCGACGGCGAGGATGCGGCGGCTGCCTGAGCCTGACCCGTTCAGCGGCGGTCCGCTGTGAGTAACGCCGTGATCGCGCCCGTAGCGGTCGCATTGCATGAGCGCATTTGAGCGCATTATTTCTGCGTGCTGATTCAGCGACAGGCATGATATGAGCCGCATATTCGAAATTACCGAGCGCGTTGCTTCTTACGCGCCGAAAGCCGATATCGATCGCATCAACCGCGCTTATGTGTTCGCGGCGCATGCCCATGCTGGCCAGATGCGCAATTCCGGCGATCCCTATATTACCCATCCGCTGGCTGTGGCCGATATTCTGGCCAGCCTCGGCATGGATGAGTCGACCGTTATCACCGGCCTGCTTCACGACACCGTTGAGGATACCAGCGTCACGCTGGAGGATATCGAGCACCATTTCGGCGCCGATATCGCTCGTCTGGTCGACGGTGTCACCAAAATCGGCCAGATCCATTTCCACTCCAAGGAGCAGAAGCAGGCCGAGAACTTCCGCAAGATGATTCTGGCGACGGCCAGGGATCTGCGCGTACTGATTGTCAAGCTGGCTGACCGGCTGCACAATATGCGTACGCTCGGCTTCATGCGCGAGGAGAAGCGGCGCGTGATCGGCGAGGAGACGCTGCATATCTATGCGCCGCTGGCACACCGGCTCGGTATGCACTGGGTCAAGCAGGAGATGGAGGATCTGGTATTCTCCTATCTGGAGCCGGAAGCGTACAGGGCACTGCTGGCCCAGATGCAGGACCGGTTGGAGGGCCTGAACCAGACTCGCGAGCGACTGGAGGGAATCATTCAGCAGGCGCTGCAGCGGCAGGGCGTTAATGCCCGCGTGCAGGGGCGCATGAAGCATCTCTACAGCATCCACAAGAAGATGCAGCGCAAGCATATCGATTTCAACGAGATTTTCGATCTGGTCGCATTTCGCGTCATCGTTGATGATCTGGCCACCTGTTATCAGGCGCTGGGCGTTGTGCACAGCCTCTATCGGCCGGTACCGGGCCGTTTCAAAGACTATATCGCGCTGCCCAAGCCCAACGGCTACCAGTCTCTGCATACGGCCGTGATCGGGCCGGAGAACTTCCGCATCGAGGTGCAGATCCGCACTCAGGAGATGCACTCCTATGCCGAGGATGGCGTCGCGGCTCACTGGGCCTATAAGGAGAGCGGCGGAACCGGCAGCGGCGATGAGTTCAAATGGCTGAAGCAGCTGACCGAGATGCTGCAGGAGAGTGATACGCCCAGCGAATTCCTTGAGAATGTGCGTCTCGACCTGTTCGTGCAGGAGGTTTACGTTTTCAGTCGCGACGGCGATATCTTTCCGCTGCCGCGCGGCGCACGGCCGCTCGATTTCGCCTATGCCGTGCATACCGAGATTGGTCATCACTGTATCGGCGTGCGCATTAACGGCGAGATTTCCGATTTTTCGACCCGCCTGCGCAACGGCGACCAGATCGAGATCATGACCAGCCCCGATCAGTCTCCCAGTCGGCAGTGGCTGCAATATGTCAAAACGCCGCGCGCCCGTCAGGCGATCCGGCAATGGTTCAAACGGCAGGAGCGCGAGACCGGTATCCGGCTCGGCGAGAAGATGTTGCATGAGTCGGTCGGGTTGAAGGATGTCAGCCGCAGCGTGCTGAAGAAGCTGCAGTGCGAGGACCTGGACGATCTGAAGATCCGGCTCGGGCGCGGCGAGATCGCGATTCACAAGCTGCTCGAGGCGGTCGAGCAGGACAGCATGATGCCGCTGAAGCTGATGGGCATCAAACGGACGCTGATGCGCGCGGCCGAATGCTGTCACCCGATTCCGGGCGATCCGGTGCTGGGCCAGTTCGCGGCCGGCGAGGGGATGACGCTGCATCACCGCAAGTGTCCGGAGGTGGCCGAGGCGGAGAGCGGCGATCTGCTCGAGGTGGAGTGGGAGCCGCAGCCGGGGCAGCTGTTCAAGACCGGTATCGAGGTGCGCTCGCGCAACCGACGCGGTATGCTGGCTCGCGTCACCCAGTGCATTGCCGACGCGCAGGCCAGCATTGAGGATGTTAAACTGCGCCAGCGCGGCGGCGCGATGACCGAGCTGCTGTTTCTGGTCGAGGTGGAGGACCGCGTCCACCTGGCCCAGGTGCTGCGTTCGATCAAGGCCGTGGACGGCGTTGTGCGGGTGGGTCGCCGTAATCAGGTGGGGCTAAGCGGCCGGCCGGAGACGCGCGCGCTGGCTGAAACGTTGCGCGATTTCTTCAGACGCAAGCATGCCTCATCAAAATCATCACAGAACAAGAAGGAAACCAACAGATGAACGAGATGATGACCGTTATTCAATCGGACAACGCTCCGCAGGCAGTGGGGCCATACAGCCAGGCGACCGTATCCGGCGGCGTGCTCTATGCCTCCGGCCAGATCGGCCTGTCGCCGGCTACCGGCGCGCTGGTCGGCGATGACGTCGAATCACAGGCGCGTCAGGTGACGGCCAATCTGAGTGCGGTGCTGGCCGAGGCGGGGCTTACGACCGCTGACATCCTCAAGGTGAATATCTTCCTGACCGATATGGGCGATTTTCCGCTGGTCAATGGCATCTATGCCGACTGGCTGGGCGAGCATCGGCCGGCCCGCGCCACGGTGGCAGTGGCGGCGCTGCCGCTGGGAGCGTGCGTTGAGATGGATCTGATTGCCAGGGTTGCGTGATCCGAGAGGCGCGTGATCGCAACCGCGTGACTACGGAAGCGCTGATTAACTCAGTGCTTCCGCGCAGGCCATGGACGGCTTGCCATATCAGGCTCGTAAGTGCCTGATATGGCAAGCTCCGGCAAAACTGCGCTTTTGCCGGAGTGAACTGATTTTTGCCAGGATGGCAATAAATCAGCATCTCCCTAGTGCAATGCGGGGCGATGGAGACAAACGAAAAAAGGGCGTCTGTTGCCAGACGCCCCTTCAAACTCAATCGCGCGGTACTACAATCAGGCTGCTTTCTGGATCTTGCCGGAACGCAGGCAGCTGGAGCACACCTTCACCTTGCGTGTCTGACCGTCCATGACAGCACGAACCTGATGCAGGTTGGGCAGAAAACGACGACGGGTCGTATTATGCGCGTGACTGACATTATTGCCGGCCATCGGACCTTTTCCACATACTTCACAACGCTTAGCCATGACTATACCTCCGT
>CAYSMR010000073.1:0-8750 GCA_964432195.1 uncultured Zetaproteobacteria bacterium
TATCTACTTCGCTTTGATTATCGAATTCATCAAATAATGTTAACAGGCCCTAATTCGGCGCTGCCTCAGGAGTAGAGCGACTCCAGCGTATCGCGATACTGCTCATAGACCTTGCGGCGCTTGATTTTCAACGTCGGCGTCAGCAGCCCGGACTCGATCGTAAACGGCTGATGCAGCAGATGAATTCTGCGTACCTGTTCGAACGGATTGAGCGGCTTGAGCAGCCGGTTGATCTTGGTCTGGAGATGCTTTTTCAGGATATCCGAATCGCAAAGGTGGTCCCAGTCGCTCTTCGGCAGCCCCTGCTCGACGGCCCAGGCCGCGCACGCCTCCTGATTGGGCACGACCAGCGCCACCAGATAGGGCTTACGATCGCCGTAGACGACGACCTGATCAATATACTCATCAGCCACCAGCAGGCTCTCGATGCGCTGCGGCGCGATATTCTCGCCGCCGGAGTTCACAATCAGATCCTTCTTGCGATCGGTAATGCGCAGATAGCCATCGGCGTCGATCTCGCCGAGATCGCCGGTATGCAGCCAGCCGTCAATAATCGCCTCTTTCGTCGCTTTCCGGTTGTGCCAGTAACCCGGCATGATATTGGCGCCGCGCGCCAGAATCTCGCCATCGTCGGCGATCTTCAACTCCACCCCCTTGGCGGCAACGCCGACCGTGCCGAGACGCCGGTCATGCATCGGGTTGGCCGAGAGCAGCGGCGCGGACTCGGAGAGGCCGTAGCCCTCCAGCACCGGCAGGCCGAGCGTTTCAAAGAATTCGGCGATCTCGGCGTTCAGCGGCGCGCCGCCGCAGATGAACACCCGCATGCGACCGCCGAAGCGTCTGTGGATCTGCTCGCCGACCAGCCTGTCGAGCAGGCGCAGCATCCAGCGGCCGAAGAGGCCCGGCTGCGACTGCCCGGCCAGCCGGAAATAGGCGTGAAACAGCCGCTGCCTGAACGCCGACTGCTTGCTTACCTGAGCCAGAATGCGGCTGCGGATCATCTCGAGCATGCGCGGCACGACAATCATGAAGGTCGGCGCAGCCTCGGTCATATTCTTGGCGACCGTGTCCGGGCGCTCGGCGAATGCGACCGACAGCCCGAACGAGTAGGGCAGAAAGTGGCCGCCGGTGCGCTCCAGCGCATGCGCCAGCGGCAGAAACGAGAGCATCCGGTCGCCGCTGCTACCATCGCTCAGATCAAATACGTCGGGCACCGCTTCCAGATTGGCGATGATATTGCCGTGCGTGAGCATCACTCCTTTCGGATTCGCCGTCGTGCCGGAGGTATAGACCAACGTCGCCAGCGTGTCGCGATCCACCCGCTGCAGCCGCTTGCGCAGCGCATTCTCGTCGATCTCGCCCCCCTCCAGCGAGACCAGCAGGGCAACCCGCTCGCTGTCGGCGCTGTTGTCGATCGCGTAGATCTGTTTTAGGTGCGGACATAAGTCGGCTACGACCAGCAGATCGCGCAGCAGCTTGCCTCCGGAGGTGACAACAGTCAGCGCGCCGGAATCATTCAAGACATAGGCCATATCCTGAGGGCGATAGGAGCAATAGAGCGGTACCGTGACCGCACCGATCGACAGAATCGCATAATCAGCGACCGCCCATTCCGGCCGGTTCTCCATCAGCAGCCCGATGCGATCGCCGGCCTTGAAGCCGGCCCGGATCAGGCCGCTGGCGACATGGCGCACGCGCGTGACCAGCTGCGCATAGGTCACCGGCAGATATTCACCGTGACTGCGATACCACTGCGCAGGCTCGGTCGCATGCGTTTCCGCCGTGCGAAACAGCGCATCAGGCAGATTGCGCACAGCATCAATGCTGGCGGTATCGATTGTCATCGCATGCCCGGCATCAGCACCGGCGGCAACCATATTCGCAATACCCCTCCCGAAATGCGTCGGACAGGCGCTGACTCCTTCAACGGCCGTGGACGCACTGAAAAATCACAGGCGTGTTTTTCAGGTCTCGCCCAAATACGCAAACAGTTGAATTGTAAGCAGAACCGGGCACCCGTCACACGCAACCTTCGCTGATCCGCCGCACTGCCATGCGGCAGACAGTATCTGCTCCGTTAAGCCAGCCTAGCCGCTTTTTGGCGATCTGCAAGCGCGCCGGCCGCGAGCGCGCATTGACCTGAACGCATCGCGCCGCATACTTACACCTGCCCGCTCATCCGGGCAGGCAATCGGGGAACAATCAGCGGAAGGGAGGCAATGCATGGGAAAGCGCGTGTGTATTATTGGCGGTAGCGGATTCGTAGGACGGGCCATTGTGGATCGGGCCGTGCGCGCCGGCCACCAGGTCACGGTCGCCTGCAGGCACCCCGAACGGGCGCGCGACCTGCTGGTTAAGGGCGCGCAGCTGGCACGCGTCAATGTCACCGACGGGCGCGGCCTCGATGCGGCTGTCGCCGGTCACGATGTCGTGATCTATCTGGTCGGCCTGCTGTTTGAAAAAGGGAGCCAGAATTTTCGGGGCACGCATGTGGACGGCGCAGCGCGCACGCTGGAAGCCTGCCGACGCGCCGGCGTGAGCCAGTATCTGCACATGAGCGCGCTCGGTGCCGGGCGCGTGCCGGAGAGCGACTATGCCCGCACCAAGGCCGAGGCCGAGGCGCTGGTCGCCGCATCGGAGCTGACCTGGACCATCTTCCGCCCGTCGATCATCTACGGGGCCGGCGACAACTTCTTCAACCAGTTCAAGGCGATGTCGGCCATGCTGCCGGTGATCCCGATCATCTCCGGCGACACCCGCTTTCAGCCGGTCTGGGTGCAGGATGTCACGCGCGCCTTTGTCGACTCAATCGGCAGCCGGCATGTATCCGGCCGGACCTATGAGCTGGGCGGCCCCGATATCTATACCTTCCGTGAAATGCTGGAGCTGCTGATGCGCGTGCTCGGCCGCAGCCGCCGCTTCGTCGTGCTGCCCGATTTCGCCGCCCGCATCATGGCTGCGCTGACCTCGGCATTACCGACGCCACCGATCACGCCTGACCAGCTGAAGCTGCTGGCCCACGATAATGTCGTCGACGGCGACGAACCGCTCCCGCCCCTGTTCGGCACTCCGGCCTCACTGGAGCAGGTACTGCCGACCTATATCTGCGCCACCCAGGCAGAGCAGATCCAGCAGCAGCTGGCCGAATTCCGCCAGCACTATCGCAAGGGTGCCATTTGAGCCTGACGCTGCTCGCGGCAGCGCTGGCTGCCTACCTGCTCGGCGCGATACCATTCGGACTGCTGCTGACCAAACTGATCACCAAACGCGACCCGCGCGATTACGGCAGCGGCAATATCGGCGCAACCAATGCGATGCGCACCGGCGGCAAACTGGTCGGCGCGCTGACGCTGGTCGCCGATATTGGCAAGGGGGCGGCTCCGGCCGCAGCTGCCATCGCTGCCGGCCTGTCGGAGACATCGATTGCGATCATCGCAGCCGCAACATTCCTCGGCCATATCTTTCCGGTCTACCTAGGCTTCCGGGGGGGCAAGGGCGTGGCGACGATGCTCGGCGTCATGCTGCCGTGGCAGCCGCTGGTTGCCGGCATCGGCCTACTGATCTGGATCGCGCTGCTGAAAATCACCCGCTATGTCTCCCTGTCGTCGATTCTGGCCGCGCTGCTGTTGCCACTGCTGATCGTCTGGAGCGACGGCTCGCTGCCGGCGCTGCTGGTCGGCATGCTTTTTGCGTCACTGGTGACGTTGAAACATGCCGATAACATCAAGCGGCTGCTCAATGGCACCGAGCCTTCGACCCGCAAAAAGGATGAACGCGGCTCCTGAAATCCGGCGGCCGCCCGTTGCGCGACCCCGCACTCTGTGCCAATGTTTCAGCAATCCGGGAGGCGGATATGAGATGTAAACAGTTAATCCGGGCGGCGATCACGGCCCTGCTGCTGCTGGCATCGCCGGCGCTGCATGCCAGCGATCCGGCAGCCAATATCAGGGCCGATGCCAGCCAGCCCTATATCGTTCAGCCTGGCGACACGCTGTGGGATATCGCCAACCACTTCTTCAAGGATCCCAGGCAGTGGCTGAATATCTGGGAGCATAACCTCTATATCACCAATCCCGACCTGATCTATCCGGGCAACAAGATCTGGTTCGACGGCCGGCGCATGCATCAGGGCGGCCTGACCACGGTGCGGCCGCAGCCGAAAATCATTATCCGGCCGGTTGAACGGCTGGAGCAGAATACCGATTCCGCCCTGCTGCTGACCGCGCTGCAGCGGCAGGGACTGATCCGCCCCGATCAGCTGCAGGGCGTCGGTCACATCATCGATTCGCGCGATGAGCGGCTGAATTACGGCGTCCACGATACTGTCTATCTGAAACTGGATCAGCCGGCCGCCAAAGGCGCGCTGTTCGATATCTTCCGCAGTACCGACACGCTGCGCGACCCTCACAGCGGTGCGGCGCTCGGCATACTGACCAAGCATATGGGGCAGCTGCGCATTGAATCGGCCGCCGGCGGCATCTATCGCGGCGTCATCACCAAGGCGTTCGAGGAGATCGCGCGCGGCGACCGGCTGATGCCGGCCCGCAGCATCGATCCGCATCTCGTCCCGTCCCGCCCCGAACAACAGCTCTCCGGCTCGGTCATCTATATGCGCAGCGGCAACTATGAGGCGGCCCGCCATCAGGTGATCGGCATCAGCCTCGGCCTGCGCGACGGCCTGAAAACCGGCGATGAGCTGGCCATCTACAAGACCGGCCGGGTCGTGCGCGACGTCGTCAGCGGCGAACCGGTCACGCTGCCGCAGGAGCAGATCGGCGAACTGCTCGTGCTGGTCGCCCAGCAGCAGGCCGCGATTGCGCTGATTACCCGTTCACGCGCGCCGATCGATCTCGGCGACACGGTCGGAAACCTGCCGGCACAATAGCCTGCGGGGGTGACGGACGCGCAATGATATCCGATTGCGCGGCAGGCTGGCTGCGGCTGGCCATGCTGCGCAGCATCGGACCGCAACTGCTGACTGCGCTGACGCAGGGTAATGCGCAGCCGGCCAGCCGCATCATCGCGCAGTGCCGCAGTAACGGCATCGGCCTGCTCTGCCCGGACGACAGCGAATGGCCCGAAGCGCTGAATGCGTGCGATGATGCGCCACTGCTGCTGTTTTATCGTGGCAATGCGGCCTGCCTGAATCAGCCGCGCATGCTGGCCGTCGTCAGCGCGCGCCGGGCCACTCGCGAAGGCTGCCTGATCACGCAGCGCTGGTGCAACCGCTTCTCCGATGCGCAGGTCTGCATCGTCAGCGGCATGGATGCGGCAGCCCATGGCGGCGCGCTCGAGGGCGACGGCGGCGCCGTCGCGGTATTCGGCTGCGGCCTGCTGGCCTGCACCGACACGCAGCAGCGCCAGGTCGATGCGATTGCCGCGCGCGGCTATGTAATCAGCGAGTTTCCGCCCGACAAGCCGCCCCGCCCTGAACAGTTCCCGCGCCGCAACCGGATTATCGCCGGCATCAGCCATACCGCACTGATCGTTGAGACCGATCTGCGCTCCGGTTCGCTGATCACGGCCCGGCAGGCGCTGGATTACGGCCGCGAACTGTTCGCCGTACCCGGCTCGGTGCTGGGCGGCAGCTATGCCGGCTGTCACCGGCTGATCCGCGACGGCGCGTTTCTGGCCGAACAGCCCGATGAGATCATGCGCCAGATGGGCTGGGGAAGCTCTCCGGCGCGGCCCGCAGACGGCACCTGGCGCTACCGGCCGACCGATCATGATGAGGCAAAACTGTTGCAGGCACTGGCCTGCGAAAGCATGCATCTGGATCATCTGGCCGAATCTTGCGGCTTGACCGTGCCGGAGCTTTCGCCCATCGTGCTGCGCCTTGAGCTGCTGGGCGTGATTGAGCGCCTGCCCGGCGGCCGTTATATGTTGTCCGTGGAGTTGCATCAAACATGAGCGCAGTCGTTGTGGTGGAGTCTCCCGCCAAAGCCAAAACCATCGAAAAATATCTGGGCAAGGGTTATAAGGTATTGGCCAGCTACGGCCATGTGCGCGCATTTCCGAAGAAGGACGGCTCGGTCGATCCGGATCACGATTTCGCGATCAAATACCAAATTATCGAGGACAAAAAGAAGCGGCTGGATGCGATCGACAAGGCGATGAAGCGGGCAGATACACTGATTCTCGCAAGCGATCTGGATCGCGAAGGGGAGGCGATCGCCTGGCATGTCGCCGAGGTGCTGCGCCAGCGCGGCACGCTCGAGGGCAAGACAGTACAGCGCATCACATTCAACGAGATCACCAAAAAGGCGATCTCCGAAGCGGTCGCCCACCCGACCGAAGTGGACATGCAGCTCGTCGATGCCCAGCAGGCGCGCAGCGCGCTGGACTATCTGGTCGGCTTCACGCTCTCGCCACTGCTCTGGCGCAAGATCCGCAGCGGTCTGTCGGCCGGCCGCGTGCAGTCGGTCGCACTACGGCTGATCTGCGAGCGCGAACAGCATATACGCGACTTCAAGCCGAAAGAGTTCTGGACGATCGATTCGGAGTGCGGCGTGGCCGCCTCCAACACGTCGTTCCAAGCGCAGCTGGTCGCCGCCGACGGCAACAAGCTGGGCAAGTTCGCGATCACCGACGGCGTCAATGCCAAGGTCATGGCGCGGCGGGTCGAGAAAGCCCGCTTCCGGGTCGCCGATGTACAGAAGAAGCAGGCGCGCCAGCAGCCGGCGCCGCCGTTTATCACAACGACACTGCAAATGGACGCCTCGCGCAAGCTCGGCTTCACCGCCCGCAAGACGATGCAGGTCGCCCAGAAGCTCTATGAGGGCATCGAGGTGGATGGCGAACCGGTCGGTCTGATCACCTATATGCGTACCGACTCGCTGAACATCTCCGAGGATGCAATCGCCGAGATCCGCAGCCATATCAGCCGCAGCTACGGCGACAAATACCTGCCCGACAGGCCGCGCCATTTCAAAACCAAAAGCAAGAATGCCCAGGAAGCGCATGAGGCGATCCGTCCGACCTCGGTGATGCGCACGCCCGATGCGCTGAAACAGGTGCTCGACGCCGATGCGCTGAAGCTCTACACGCTGATCTGGAAGCGCGCGCTGGCCTCGCAGATGGCCGCGGCCGTACTCGATCAGGTGCGCTCCGATATCGTATCGGATGATGGCGGCGATCTGGTGCTGCGCGCAACCGGCTCGACGCTGGCCTTCGCCGGTTTCCGCAAGCTCTACATCGAGGGCACCGACGAGCCGGCCCGCGATGACAAGGAGCGACTGCTGCCGCCGCTCGCTGTCGGCGATGCTGTCGAGATCCGCCAGGCGACGGCCAAACAGCACTTTACCGAGCCGAAGCCGCGCTTCTCCGAAGCCACGCTGGTCAAAGAGCTCGAGGCCAACGGCATCGGGCGCCCGTCGACCTACGCATCGATCCTGAACGTGCTGCGCGTGCGCGAATATGTCGTCATGGAAAAGAAACGCTTCGTGCCGACCGATACCGGCGAATGGGTGAACAAATTCCTCGTCTCCTCGTTCGGCGAGATTGTCGATCCGAAGTTCACCGCGTCGATCGAGGACAAGCTCGATGCCGTCGCGCGCGGCGAAATCGGCTGGAAGCCGGTGCTGCGCGAATTCTGGGAGCCGTTCAAAGCCGCCGTCGACAAGGCAGCCAGCGCCGAGCGGCCGTCGGAAGAGACCGACGAGATCTGCCCGGAGTGCGGCAAGCCGATGGCTATCAAGCTCGGCCGCTACGGCAAGTTCCTGGCCTGTACCGGCTACCCGAGCTGCAAGGTTGCCCGCCCGATCAACGGCAATAACGAGCAACAGGCCGAACCGGATCTCTCCGACCAGAAGTGCTACAAATGCGGCGCGCCGATGGCAATCAAGGCCGGCCGCTACGGCAAGTTCCTCGGCTGCTCGGCCTATCCGAAATGCAAGAATATCCAGCCGCTGGAGAAGCCGAAGGATACCGGCATCGCCTGTCCGGCCTGCGGCAAGGGTACGTTTCTGGAGAAGAAATCGCGCCGCGGCAAGATCTTCTACTCCTGCTCAACCTACCCGAAATGCAAGAATGCATTGTGGAACAAGCCGGTCGATCGCGCCTGCCCGCAGTGCCACGCCCCGTTCGTGACCGAAAAAACGACCAAGCGACACGGCACCGAACTGGTCTGTGCCAGCGAGGGCTGCGGCTGGAAGGAGCAGGTCGAGGCTCCCGAAGCGGCCTGAATGGCGGCTTATGCGCTGCGCCGCGGCGGCCCCGATGACCTCGAGGCCGTCCGCCGGCTGAACAGCCTCTGCTTCAGCGAGCCCTGGTCGGCAGCGTCACTCTGCTCGGCGCTGGAATCCGGTTACGATCTGCTGCTCTGCGAATGCGACGGCATCCCTGTCGCGTTTCTGCTCAGTCTGCGCGTACTCGACGAGATCCAGATCATGCAGATCGGCGTCGCTCCCGATCACCGTCGCCGCGGCCTGGCACGCCGACTGACAATGGCGCTGCTCGACGATACAGCCGATGCCTGCACGCTGACGCTGGAGGTGCGCCGCTCCAACCGGCTGGCACAGGCGCTCTATACATCGCTCGGTTTCGAGATCGTCGGCTGCCGGCCGCGCTACTATGCATCCGATGCCGCAGGTCTGCGCGAGGATGCCCTGCTGATGTCCAGATCCGTGGCGCCGGAGCCCCGCAAACCCTGAGCGACGGCCCAAAATAGCCTTAATTCTTCGATGCTTTTGCCGTTTTCAGTATTTTCCAATCCATAAATGAGCCTGAAAGTGGCGGCATGGTATGAGGAG
>CAYSMR010000074.1:0-8742 GCA_964432195.1 uncultured Zetaproteobacteria bacterium
TGCTCGGTAAAACGGCCGATTTTATCCTGCGCTCGCTGCCGCATCCGGGTAAGGAAGGTGCGGCGCAGAGGGAGCTGTTCTGGCTGGGCGTGAGCCGCGCGCATGCAGGGCCGCATCCACAGCGACCGGGACGGAGCGAAGCGTTTTATCGGCGAGCATATCGGGCGACTGGAGGCGCGTCTGAAGGAGCTTGGCTTCAGCGAGGTTTCGCTGCTGGCCGCGCGTACTGAACCCGATGCCGAAACGTGGCAGCGCTTCGAGCAGCTCGAACAGATGGCGCCGGCCGCAACGCATCTGCTGGATGTGACCGTTTGACGCGGCGACCGGATGAGGTAGCGGCGATTGCACTGCAGTGGGACCCTTACCTGGATGCCGCGTCGCGGATCACGGCCAAGGGCAGCGGCGCGCTGGCCGACGAGATGATCCGGCTGGCGCGGCTGTATCAGATTCCGGTTCGCGAGGGTCGCGATCTGGTACAGATCTTTTCGCTGCTCGATGCCGGGGCGACGATTCCCCTCGAGGTGCATACGGCGATCGCCGAAATCCTGGTGTTTATCTACTGGAGCAATCAGCAGTATGCGGAGATTTTTGACGCCGAACGCGACGACTGATGCGTTGCCACGTCAGGCTGTCTGGGCGGCGATCCGGCGCAGCGTCGGCGTCTCCAGGCCGGCCGCATCGGCAATCGCCAGCGCGCGCTGCAACCGGGCCGGCGCAGAGCGCCCCATGCAGCGATGCTCCGGGTCGCCGTCGAAGGCCTTCAGCATCCCCTCGATCAACGCTGTTCGGTTCAGCTGTTCGCCGCTCAGGTGTTCCTGAATATCGAGTACGTCGCAGGCCACGTCGCAGGCCAGATCATTGTGCTCCTGCCAGAGCTGGCGCACATTGCCGCCGCACTCGAGTCCGGCGATATTGGTCGTCAGGATATAGAGGTTTTTCAGCACCAGTTCGAACAGCAGTTCGGCGTCATCAGCCAGTACGCGGGCCGGCAGATCCAGCGTCGCCAGCGCCTGTTTGACGAGCGCGGCATGTGGGCCGAATGCCGGCGACGGCAGCACGACCTTGGCATCCATCCCCTGTTTCTTTTCGAACCAGACCGAGATCACGGTCGGATTTGTTAAATCGTCTTGCTGCCAGTCGCGTGGCAGCAGCTCATTCTGCAGCAGTACAACCCGGTCGCGCCAGATATCTGGAAGCTGCTGCTGCGTGGCATGCAGGTCCTTCTCGCCGACTGCGACAATGACCAGCTCCGGCGCGGGCGTTTCGGCGGCGACGAGCCCCATATCGGCGCTGCGCGTTACCGGCACGACCGGATAGCCCAGCTTCAGAAATCCGCGCGCGAAGACCGATCCGATTTCTCCGATTCCGATAACCACGACAGGTTTGTTCATATCCAACTCCTTGTTTCACGACTGCGCATGCTGCTGATAACAGGCATGCTCGCCTGTCATCAGGCTGTCCATGGCCTGCGTCAGGCCAGTTTCTTGTATTTCATCCGGTGCGGCTGGGTTGCATCCTCGCCGAGGCGGCGTTTCTTGTCGGCTTCATACTCTTCGAAGTTGCCTTCGAACCATTCGACATGTCCTTCTCCCTCGAAGGCCAGAATATGGGTGGCGATGCGGTCGAGGAACCAGCGGTCATGCGAAATCACGACGGCGCAGCCGGCGAAATCGAGCAGTGCCTCCTCGAGCGCGCGCAGCGTTTCGACATCGAGATCGTTGGTCGGCTCGTCCAGCAGCAGCACATTGCCGCCGGTTTGCAGCATTTTGGCCAGATGCACGCGGTTGCGCTCGCCGCCGGAGAGTACGCTCACCTTTTTCTGCTGATCGCCGCCCTTGAAATTGAAGCGGCCGCAATAGGCCCGGCTGGAGACTTCGACGCGGCCGAGCCAGATCGAGTCGGCGCCGCCGGAGATCTCCTCCCAGACGGTTTTATTGCCGTCGAGCGCATCGCGCGACTGATCGACATAGGAGAGCTGTACGGTTTCGCCGATTGTCAGCGTGCCGGCATCGGGCTGCTCCTGACCGGTAATCATCCGGAACAGCGTCGTTTTGCCGGCGCCGTTCGGGCCGATAATGCCGACAATGCCGCCGCGCGGCAGATTGAATGACAGATTCTCGACCAGCACCTTGCCGTCGAAGCTCTTGCAGATGTTCTCGGCCCGCACGACGGTATCGCCGAGGCGCTCGGCGACCGGAATGAAAATCTGCTTGGTGGCGTTGCGCTCCTGCACCTCGCGGCTGGCCAGTTCGTCGAATGCCTTCAGGCGCGCTTTCGATTTGGCATGCCGCCCTTTGGCGCCGGCGCGCACCCACTCCAGCTCGTGCTTGATCGCTTTCTGGCGCGAGCTCTCCTGTTTCTCCTCAATGGCCAGCCGCTTCTCCTTCTGCTCCAGCCAGCTGCTGTAGTTGCCCTCGAACGGGATGCCGCGGCCGCGATCGAGCTCCAGAATCCAGCCGGCGACATTATCGAGGAAGTAGCGATCATGGGTGACGGCGACGACGGTGCCCGGATAGTCGTGCAGGAAGCGCTCCAGCCAGGCGACCGATTCGGCATCCAGATGGTTGGTCGGCTCATCGAGCAGCAGCATATCCGGATTGGAGAGCAGCAGCCGGCAGAGCGCCACGCGCCGGCGTTCGCCGCCGGAGAGCTTAGTGACATCGGCATCCCATGCCGGCAGGCGCAGCGCATCGGCGGCGATATCGAGTTTGCGATCCAGATCGTGACCGTCGGAAGCCTCGATGAACGCCTCCAGCTTGGCCTGTTTGGCCGCAATCGCGTCGAAATCGGCATCGGGGTCGGCATAGGCCGCATAGACCGCATCGAGCTCGGCCAGCGCATCCTTGATAGGCTGAACCGCCTCCTCGACATTGCCGCGCACATCCTTGGCCGGGTCGAGTTCCGGCTCCTGCGACAGGTAGCCGATGCGGATACCCGGCGCCGGCCGCGCCTCGCCGATGATATCGGTATCGATGCCGGCCATGATGCGCAGCAGCGTCGATTTGCCGGCTCCGTTCAGGCCCAGCACGCCAATCTTGGCGCCGGGCAGGAAGGAGAGGTAGATATCCTTGAGGATCTCCTTCTTGCCGGCAACCACTTTGCCGACGCCCTGCATGGAATAGATATACTGATAATCGGCCATCTGACTCTCCGTGTGAAAACTAACGCGCAGCATATGGGGAACGCCGCCGGATTCAACCCGCCGCGGCCGATGGACGGGATCGACGTGCTGTCGCGACGCTCGGATGCGACAGCTGTATTTCGCGCGCAGCGCGGTTAATATGCCGGGCGGTTACGGGAGGTTACATGTCCACAGAGTTCAAGGATCGGATCATCATGGTTACCGGCGCATCCGACGGCATCGGTCAGCGCGTCGCTGTCGCGCTCGGCGAGGCGGGCGCCAGCGTCATTGCGCTCGGACGCAATGAGGACGGGCTGCAGCATACGCTGGAGCGCATCGAGGAGATGGGCGGCCGCTGTCTCTGTATCCCGTTTGATCTGCTGAACTTCGATGATTACGGCAAACTGTTTCTGGCCCTGAAGGGTCAGATTCCCTACCTCGACGGGCTGGTCCACTGCGCAGGTTCGATCGACCGCTGCACGCCGCTGCAGTATGTGAAGCCTGATGTGTTCCGGCAGATGCTCGATATTCATCTGGCCGCGCCGAATCTGCTGACCCAGATCATGCTGCCGCTGCTCAAGCGCGCCGATGCGGCCTCGATTATCTTCACGACCTGCGACATGGTCGATCAGGATATGGCCAACTGGCATGGCTACGGCATGGCCAAACGGGCGCTGGCCTATGCGGCGGCGATGTGGCAGGCCGAACAGCCGGACAAGCCGTTCCGTTTCAATACGCTGAATCCGGGACGGGTGCGCACCGAACTGTTCAAACGCACCTACGGCGGCATGCACCCGAAAGAGGTGCCGCCGGCCAGCAGCGCCGTGCCGGCCTATCTCTATCTGCTCTCCGATGCCTCCAAAGAGTTGCGCGGCCAGACGATCCACGCCCGCGATCTGGACCTGCCATCAGCCTGAGTCTGGCGGGCGTTTGCCCGACGGACCGGCCAGACTTGCTGCTAATCAGCACGCAACAGGCCGGCTAATGCCGGCCTGTTGCGTTTGGATGCCAAGTGCCGCGATCAGGCGACGACGTCGAAGCAACGCGGGCAGAGTTCGCTGTGCACGGCGTGGTCGGGCGCGGCCGGCTCGCCGAAGTTCCAGCAGCGCGGGCATTTGACGCCGTCGGCCGGGCGGATCGCGATCACGTCGCCATGCTCGACCTTCGCGGCGATGAACAGCTGCTCCCAGCTCTCGTTCAGCGCGGCTGCGAATGCATCGTCCAGCCCCGGCACGGTGACAGTTGCGGCGATCGATGAGCCGACGATTTTTTCCTTCTTGGCTTCGTCGAAGGCCGTGTTGACCTGTTCGCGAATCGCGAAGAAGGCATCCCATGCGGCCTCGTCGATGCTGATATCGCCGACCGGATGGAACTGCTGCAGATGGATGCTCTCCCTTGCTGCGCCGGGCAGGTGCTCCCACGCCTCTTCGGCCGTGAACGGCAGCAGCGGCGCGATCAGCCGGATCAGCGTGTCGGCCAGATCGAAGAGCGTCGCGCGGGCCGAGGCGCGGCGGGCCGAGTCGGGCGCGTCGCAGTAGAGGCGATCCTTGATTACATCGAGATAGAAGCCGCCCAGATCGACCGCGCAGAAGTTGTGGATCTCCTGATGGATGCGGTGGAACTGGTAGCTCTCGAAGCAGTCGTGCACATGCTGCTCCAGTCTGGAGAGGCGGTGCATCGCCCATTGATCCAGCGGCGTGCGATCATCCACCGGTACGCTATCCTGCTCGGGATCGAAACCGTCGAGGTTGCCGAGCAGGAAGCGGATTGTGTTGCGGATGCGCCGGTAGGCCTCGGCCAGCTGTTTGAGGATCTCGTCGGAGATGCGGATGTCGGCCGAATAGTCGGACGATGCGATCCACAGGCGCAGGATATCCGCGCCCATCTGTTGGATGATCTTCTGCGGCGCGATCACATTGCCCTTCGATTTGGACATCTTGTTGCCGTTTTTATCGACGACGAAGCCATGTGTCAGTACGCCCTTGAACGGAGCAACGCCGCGCGTGCCGACGCTCTCCAGCAGCGAGGACTGGAACCAGCCGCGATGCTGGTCGCTGCCCTCCAGATAGAGATCGGCCGGGCTGGCCAGCTCGTCGCGCTGCTCGAGCACGCAGGCGTGGGTGCTGCCGGAATCGAACCAGACATCGAGGATGTCGGTCTCTTTCTCGAAATCGGCGCCGCCGCAATCCGGGCAGGTTGCGCCCTCGGGCAGGAAGTCGGCGACATCCCTGGCGAACCAGACATCGGCGCCGGCCTGCTCGACCTGTCTGGCAATGGTTTCGACGACGTCCGGCGTCGTCACCGCATGCGAGCCGCAGGCGCAGCGGATCGCCGTGATCGGCACGCCCCAGTTGCGCTGGCGCGATACGCACCAGTCCGGCCGCTGCTCGACCATGGCGCGGATTCGGTTTTCGCCCCATTCCGGCGTCCAAGCGGTCTGTTCGATGGCCTTGAGCGCCTTCTCGCGCAGGCCGTTGTTCTCCATCGAGATGAACCACTGCGGCGTGGCGCGGAAGATCAGCGGCTTGTGGCAGCGCCAGCAGTGCGGATAGGAGTGTTTGATCTGGCTGGTTTCGAGCAGCGCGCCGCAGGCCTGCAGATGCTCGACCATGATCGCATTGGCCTGATAGATGTGGCGCCCTTCGACGACCGGCGTGCCGGGCTCGAAGACGCCGGTATCGCCGACCGGGTTGAACGCCTTCAGGCCGTAGCGCATGCTGATCTCGTAGTCCTCCTGGCCGTGGCCGGGGGCGGTATGCACCGAGCCAGTGCCGGCTTCGAGCGTCACATGATCGCCGACCAGAATCGGCGCGTCCTGATCCAGATAGGGGTGGCGGAAGATGCGCTTGTCCAGCGCGCTGCCGCGGAAACGGGCGACGACGTCACCGCTTGCACCGATTTCGCCCATCACCGCGTCGCGTAGCTCCTCGGCGAGAATCAGGATCTCGCCAACATGCAGGTTGGCATTGTCGCCGGCGTCGGTGATGCGCACGGCGGCATATTCAAAATCGGGGCCGACCGACACGGCCATGTTGGCCGGGATCGTCCATGGCGTCGTTGTCCAGATGACGATCGAGACATCGCCGGCAAGCGCCGGCGCGATATCGCTCAGATCCTCGCCGGCGGCGAATTTCACATAGATCGAGTGGGAGGTGTGATCGTCATATTCGACCTCGGCCTCGGCCAGCGCCGTTGCGCAGGAGACGCACCAGTGCACCGGCTTGGCCCCTTTGTAGAGGCCGCCGTTGGCGAGGAACTTGCCGATTTCCCGCACCGTGTTGGCCTCGAAGCGGTAGTCCATCGTCACATAGGGGCGCTGCCAGTCGCCGGTGATGCCGAGCCGCTTGAACTCCTCGCGCTGCACGTCGATCTGGCCGGCCGCATAGTTGCGGCACTCGGCGCGGAACTCCGAATCGCTGATATCCTCTTTTTTGCGTTTCTTCTTCTTGAACTTCTCCTCGACCTTCAACTCGATCGGCAGGCCGTGACAGTCCCAGCCCGGCACATAGGGGGCGTCGAAGCCCATCATCGAGCGCGAACGGATCACGATATCCTTGAGCACCTTGTTGACCGCATGACCGATATGGATGCTGCCGTTGGCGTAGGGCGGACCGTCGTGGAGGATGAATTTCGGCGCGCCCTTGCGCGCTACGCGCAGCTGCGCGTAGAGATCCGCTTCCTCCCACTGTTGCAGCCGTTTCGGCTCATTGGTCGGCAGGTTGCCGCGCATCGGGAACGCCGTTTTCGGCAGGAAAACGGTCGCCCGGTAATCGAAGGTGTCTGGTGTCTGGTTGTCGTTGGCCACTGTCTGCTCCACTCGCTGATTCAAAGGCCGCGGATCATAGGCAAATCGTCCGCTTTTGTCAGATGAAATATATGTCCGGGCGTGCGGCGCGGCATGTGAAAATGGCTGGCGGCGGGATTGCGGCGCATGCTAGTTTGCGCCGATACCGCAGGATCGGGATGGATTACGGGGCGCAGGGGTGATGATGGGCGAGCAGCAGTGGACAGTAGCGCAGGCGGCCGGCCTGTATCAGGTCGAGGGGTGGGGCAACGGCTTTTTCGGCATTAACGAGGCCGGCCATATGACTGCGATCCCCGACGGCGAGCATCAGGTTGATCTGAAACAGCTCTGCGACGAACTGGCCTGCAAGGGGCTCTATCCGCCGCTGTTGCTGCGCTTTTCCGATATTCTCAGGCAGCGCATGGCGCAGATTCATCAGCGCTTTGCGATCGCGCGCGCCGAGGCCGGTTACGAGGGGCGCTATTTCGGCGTCTATCCGATCAAGGTCAACCAGCAACGTCAGGTCGTCGAGGAAATTGTCGAGTTCGGCGCCGAGTTCAACTGGGGGCTGGAGGCCGGTTCAAAGCCGGAACTGCATGCGACGCTGGCGATGCTCGAGGATGTCGAGGGGCTGATCGTCTGCAACGGCTACAAGGATCGCGAGTTCATCGAGCTGGCGATGATCGGGCGCAAGATGGGCAAGCGCGTGTTCATCGTCGTCGAGAAGCCGAACGAGCTGGCGATGATTATCGATGCGGCGCGGCGGCTGCATGTCGAGCCGCTGATCGGGCTGCGCTGTCGTCTGGCCGCGACCAGCAAGGGACTGTGGGATGAGTCCGGCGGCGATCACTCGAAGTTCGGTCTGGCGGCCGAGGAGCTGATGGATGCGATCGCGACGCTGAAGCAGGCCGGCATGCTCGATTCGCTGCGCCTGCTCCATTTCCATATCGGCTCGCAGGTGCCGCAGATCCGCCAGATCAAGCAGGCGATGCAGGAGGCGGCCCGCTTCTATGTCGAGATGCGCAAGCTCGGCGCGCCGATCGAGTTCATGGATGTCGGCGGCGGCCTCGGGGTCAATTACGACGGCTCGATCTCGGCCAATATCTCGTCGGTGGACTATTCGCTGCAGGAGTATGCCAACGACATTGTCTGGACGATGAAGAATGTCTGCGACGATGAGGGGCTGCCGCATCCGTGCATTATCTCCGAATCGGGGCGGGCGCTGGTGGCCCACCACGCGGTGCTGATTATCGACGTGCTCGGAGTGACCCGGCGCAGCGGCGACGATTCCGGTCCGGAGCCGGCCGACGATGCGCCGATGCCGCTGCGCCAGCTCTGGGAGACCGGCCGCGATCTGGCCCGGATCACGCCGCGCGAGGCGCTGCACGATGTGATCGCGCTGCGTGAGGATGTGAACAAGCTGTTCACGCTGGGCCACTGCACGCTGAGCCAGCGCGCCCAGGCCGATGCGCTCTACTGGTTCATTCTGGAGCGGCTGGTCGGGCAGCTGGAGGCGGATGAGGCGAATCAGCTGATTCCGGGCATCCGCACCCAGATGGCCGATCGCTACTTCTGCAATTTTTCGCTGTTCCAGTCGCTGCCCGATGCGTGGGCGATCAGGCAGGTGTTTCCGGTGATGCCGATTCACCGGCTCGATGAGGCGCCGACGCGCCAGGGGCTGCTGGTCGATGTGACCTGCGACTCCGACGGCAAGATCCAGCAGTTCCCGCTGCCGGACGGGATCTGCGAAACGCTGCCGCTGCATGCGATCAACAACGGCGACGACTATCTGATCGGCGTATTCCTGACCGGCGCCTATCAGGAGATTCTGGGCGAT
>CAYSMR010000075.1:0-8645 GCA_964432195.1 uncultured Zetaproteobacteria bacterium
TTAGCCGGTTGTTCACTCAATATTCTGAGAAACAGGACAGGGCTGAATAGTTCGAGATATATGCCTCCGTACTTTGGAGACATACTTATATTAAAATAGGAGAGGGGAGAATGAGTAGTAACGTCAAAGCTGTAGTTGTTGCTGGGGGATCGGGAAGCAGGTTGTGGCCGCTTTCAAGACAGCAGTTGCCCAAGCAGTTTTTGAATTTGAATGGGGAAGGAAGTATGCTCAGCGCGACGATAGCGCGTCTGAGTCCGTTGATCAGTCAGGATGACGTTTGGGTGGTCACCGGCGAGAAGCATGCGACCGGCGAGGCCTTTTTCGAACTGGATGGTCTGAACAAGATTCTGGAGCCGTGTGGACGGAATACGGCCCCGGCCATCGCAATTGCCGCTGCGCTGTTGCAGGATCTTGGTGATGGCGACCCGGTGTTGGTCGTATTGCCGGCCGATCATATTGTGACCCGCAGGGATGCGTTTCAGCAGTGTCTGCGCACTGCGGTGCAGGCAGCCGAGAGCGGGCGCATTGTGACATTCGGTATTGTGCCTACCCAGCCGGAAACCGGTTTCGGTTATATCCAGGCTGAAGCCGGCGAGGGCGATCTGCATTCGGTGATGCGCTTTGTCGAGAAACCGGATCTGGAGCGGGCCGAGCAGATGCTCGCCGACGGCAATTATTATTGGAACTCGGGCATGTTTGTCTGGAAGTGTTCGGTGATACTGGGAGAGATCAGAGAGTATCTGCCCGATGTCTGGTCGGTGCTGGACGGGATGCGGGCGCGCTGGAATGCCGGCGAGCCGTGGCAGGAGGTCATTCGCGCAGCTTTCGTCCAAATGCCTGATATTTCAATTGATTACGGCGTCATGGAGAAGTCGCAGATCGTATCACTGGTGTCTGCTGACATTGGCTGGTCCGATGTTGGCAGCTGGGATGCGGTCCACGAGATCGCGCAGCATGATGAGAACGGCAATGATATCAGTGGTAATGTGCTGGCGATTGACTGCAAGGGGTCGCTGCTGCGCAGCGAGAAGAGTCTGGTCGCTGCAGTCGGACTGGAAGATATTATTGCCGTCGAGACGCCGGATGCAATTCTGCTCTGCAAACGCGGAGAGAGTCAGCGTGTACGCGAGATTGTCGACCGGCTCAAGCAGGATGGGCAGGGCAGTTATCACCTCGAGCATGTGACCGTGCGCCGTCCGTGGGGCAGCTACACTGTGCTTGAAGACAAGGGTGAGGGGTACAAGCTCAAGCGTATCGAGGTGCTGCCCGGCGCCAGCCTGAGTCTGCAGGCGCATCAGCATCGCTCCGAGCACTGGGTTGTCGTGGCCGGTACGGCGACGGTAACCTGTGGCGACCTGGTCAAGGTGATTGCCAAGAACGGCAGGGCCTATATCCCGATTGGCGAAACCCACCGTCTGGAGAATCGCGGCAAGCTGCCGCTGCAGCTGATCGAGGTGCAGGTCGGCGAATATCTGGGCGAGGACGATATCGAGCGCTTTAAAGACAGTTACGGTCGGGTGACTTAACTGTCGTTACTTGCAAAGCTGGTTTCGGCCGCGAGTATTGTCCGGCAATGATCAGGCGACTGTTAATTCCGTTCTGGCTGGGTGCGTGGATGCTGTTATGCGCATCAGCGGCGACGGCCGCATCCACGCAGATTCGCGATGTGCGTTTGTGGACCGCGCCGGATCATACGCGCCTGGTATTCGATCTGAACCGGACGCTGCACTACAAGCTGTTCCGACTGCACAAGCCCGAGCGCATTGTCATCGATATGAATCGGGCCGTATTGAAGGCCAATATCGACAAACTGCCGCTGCCCGATCCGGTGATTCGCGCAATTCGCCATGGACGCGGCAAGCAGGGACACCTGCGTGTCGTCATCGATGTCAAAGAGAAGGTGCAGCCGCGCTCGTTCCTGCTCAAACCGCTGCATGGTAAGCCGTATCGCCTGGTTGTCGATCTGATGCGCCCGGAGAAGACGCCGCGCGCTGCACTCAGCGCCGGCAAGCAGGGGATTGTGATTGCCGTGGACGCCGGGCATGGCGGTGAGGATCCGGGCGCGATCGGTCCGCACCGGGTCATGGAGAAGACTGTCACGCTGGCCGTGGCCAAAAAACTGGCCAGGAAAATCAATGCACAGCCGGGAATGCGGGCCGTGCTGATCCGCAAGGGCGACTACTTCGTGCCGCTCCGGCGGCGGGTCTATCTGGCGCGCAAGGCGCACGCGGATATGATGATCAGCATCCATGCTGATTCGGTGCGTACCCGTTCGGTGAAGGGGGCCAGCGCCTATACCCTCTCCGAACGCGGTGCAACGCCGAGCCGGGCTGCCCGGGCGCTGGCAGCCAAGGAGAACGCGGCAGACCAGATCGGCGGCGTCCCGATGATCGAGCAGGCCGAGGACCCGCAGGTCAGCCGCATTCTCGGCGATATGTTCCGTCGCGACAGCCTGAACAGTTCGCAGATGCTGGCTGAAGAGGTATTGGTGCGGCTGAAGCGGGTTGCGCCGATCAAATACTCCAGGCCCAAACGGGCCCGTTTCTTTGTGCTCGGCGCGATGGAGATACCGAGCGTGCTGGTCGAACTGGATTATATCTCCAACCCGAGCCGCGAACGCAAACTCAAAAGCAGCCGTCATCAGGCCAGACTGGCCTCGGCCCTGTTTGATGCCAGTGTCGGCTTCTTTCGCAAGATGGGGCGCCTGAAGCAGGTGTCGAACAGGCGCTCATCGCTCAGCTCCGCGGCCGATGTCGCTGTCAACAGCGCGACCCAGGATCTCTAGTTTGTCCGAAAAATACGACTCCGCCATCCTTTACCGACGTCTGCTCGCGTTTCTGATGCCCTACAAGGGGCGTCTGAGTATTGCGATTGTCTGCATGGTCATTCTGGCGGCCTGTACGGCCGCGATGGCGTGGATACTCAAGCCGGTGCTCGATGAGGCGCTCTCCGGCAAAAACAGTCAGCTGGTTTATCTGATTCCGCTGCTGGTGATTGTGCTCTATCTGATCAAGGGCGCAGCCTATTACGGCCAGGCCTATACGATGGGCTATATCGGTCAGAAGGTGATCTTTGATCTGCGCAATCTGCTTTATCACCGCCTGACCGCACAGTCGCTCTCATTTTTCGCGCACAGGAAAACCGGCGAGTTGCTGGCCCGCCTCTCCTACGACGTGACGCTGGTGCAGGCTGCGGTCAGTACGGCTGTGACCGCATTGATGCGCGATGCAATCTCGATCGTGTTTCTGGTCGGTGTGGTATTCATTCAGGACTGGCTGCTGGCTCTGATCACGATGCTGGTATTTCCCGCCGTGATCTATCCGATCGCCCGTTTCGGACGTAAGATGCGTCATGCGACGCTCGATGGTCAGGCAGCGATGGGCGATCTGACCAGCCTGCTCGAGGAGACCGTCGGCGGCATCCGCGTCGTCAAGGCGTTCGGCATGGAGGATTATGAACGCGGCCGGTTTCGCAAGCTGACCGGCGATTTCTTTGCGCATCAGCTGCGCGTGTTCCGGGTCAATGCGCTGTCGTTCCCGATTATGGAACTGCTGGCCGGCTTCGGCATTGCCGGCGTGCTGCTCTACGGCGGCATGCGCGTGGCCTCGGGCGCGACAACGGCCGGTACGCTGGTCTCGTTTCTGGCTGCGGCCATTATGCTCTACGAGCCGGTCAAGCGGCTGTCGCGGGCGAATAACGACATCCAGCAGGGGCTGGCCGCCAGCCAGCGTATTTTCGAGCTGCTCGATGAACCGATCGAGGTGCGCGATCATGAGCAGGCGCGCGTGCTGCCGCCGTTCTCCAATGCGATCGTGTTCGAGCAGGTCAGTCTGCAATACCCGGGCGGCGACAGGCCGGTGCTCTCCGATATCAGCTTTTCGGTTGCTGCCGGCGAAGTGGTGGCGCTGGTCGGACGCAGCGGGGCCGGCAAGACGTCGCTGGTTAATCTGGTGCCGCGTTTCATGGATGTCAGCGGCGGCCGGCTGACTGTCGACGGCATCGATGTGCGCGATCTGATCCAGGCGTCGCTGCGCAGCCAGATCGCGCTGGTGACGCAGGAGATTATCCTGTTCAACGATACCGTGCTGAATAATATCGCCTACGGCCACGACGAGATCGACCGCGAGAAGGTCGAGGCGGTGGCGCGCGCGGCTAATGCGCATGAGTTTATCGAGCAGCTGCCGCAGGGTTACGATACGATGATCGGCGAGCGCGGCGTGATTCTCTCCGGCGGCCAGCGCCAGCGGCTGTCGATGGCGCGGGCGCTGCTCAAGGATGCGCCGATTCTGATTCTCGATGAGGCGACCAGCGCGCTAGATACCGAATCGGAACGGCTGGTGCAGCGCGCCATCGACCGGCTGATGCAGGGGCGCACGGTGATTGTGATCGCGCATCGGCTCTCGACGATCCGGCATGCCGATCGCATTATCGTGCTCGATCAGGGACGCATTGTCCAGGTGGGCCGCCACGACGAGCTGCTGGCCGAGAGCGGGCTGTATGCCGAGCTCTATCACCTGCAGTTTGACAGCCGGCAGCATCTGGCCGACGACAGCGACGACGAACAGCCGTGAAGCAGCGTCTGCTGGTCTGGCTGCTGCCGCGGCTGATCAAACTGGTCTATCTGTTTCTGGTCAATACGATTCGCTGGCAGACGCTCGGCCAGCCGTACGACCCGGATGATCCGCAGCGTAAGCTCTATGCCTTCTGGCATGCGCGCATGCTGATGATTCCGCGTTTGTCGATCGGCGTCTGGCACGGCTATATGCTGATCTCATCACATCGGGACGGCGGCTTTATCTCCGATACGATGCATCTGCTGGGCATCGAGACGGTGCGCGGTTCGAGTACGCGCGGCGGCGCGCGCGCGATGTTGCAGATGCTGCGCGCGGTCAAGGCCGAGAATCGGCATCTGGCGATTACGCCGGACGGTCCGAGAGGGCCGCGCGAGCGGATTAAGAAGGGAACGGTGCAGCTGGCGATCAAGGGCAGCTTGCCGATTGTGCCGGTCTGTTATGCGACCAGCCGCTGCTGGCGCATCAACTCGTGGGATCGCTTCTATATACCGCAGCCGTTCTCGCGCGGCGTATTCGTGCTCGGCGATGCGGTTGAAATAGATCCGGATGAGGATCTGGAGACGGCCATGGCTCGCGTTCAGCAGGCGATGGATAAGACGCAGGCGCTGGCGGACGGCTATTTCAGCAAGCGGTAATAAGCCGCTGTTTGCGCGCGCGCATCAGCCGACAGCGTCAGGGGGGGGGTCTCGCTGATCTCCAGCCATGCGCCTTCGAGCAGGCCGGCATCGACGACGACCATCTGATCATAATGCCAGCGCTGCATGACCGCCTCTACGATCGCTACTCCCGCGACGATCAGATCGGCGCGGCCGGCTTCGATTGTGCGTATGGCTTGCCGCTCGGCGTGATTCATCGCCAGCAGGCGGTCGCGCAGGGCGTAAAATGCAGGCCTGCTCATGATATGATTATTGATCTGCGTTGCGTCATACGGGTAGAGGTCCAGTTCGGTCGCGGCCAGCGTCGTTACCGTGCCGGCGGTGCCGACCAGCGCGGCCGGGGCATGGTGATCCCCCCAGTAGCGCTCGACATCATCCAGGTGGGCATCGGCGGCGGCGACCATGGCGGCATAATCGGAGGGGCTCGGCGGATCGGAATGCAGATGCGCCTCGATCAGCCGGACGACGCCGAGCTTGCGGCTGGTCGCATCGCGACAGCGGCCGTGCGCGACGCGGATGAACTCGGTGCTGCCGCCGCCGATATCGAACAGCAGCATGTCGGCGCGCGTGGATACATTGAGCACGGCGCCGGCGCCGGCCAGCGACAGTCGCGCCTCGGTTTCGCCGTCGATAATGCGGATATCGATGCCGGTTTCATGGGCGACGCGCGCCCGGAATGCATCGCCGTTAGCGGCTTCGCGCATCGCGGCCGTGGCCGTGGCGGCGACATGGGTTGCAGGCACGTTGAACTGTCGCAGCAGTGCTGCAAATTCCGAGAACGCCTGCATGGCGCGCTGCATCGCGGCTTCGCACAATTGGCCGGAGTGGTGCAGTCCCTCGCCGAGCCGGATAATGCGGTGGGTGTAGTGGATGGTCTGCCACGGTTCGGCGCAGCCCCCGGCAGCCGGTTCGGCAATCAGCATGCGGAAGGTATTGGAGCCGATGTCGATGGCGGCGAAGCGGCGGCTGTTGCTCACAGACGCTCCCCCTCGCCGGCGGCAGGGGCCTGATGCGCACGCGCCACCTCGACATAGTGGCTGGCCGAGCGCTGCAGGAATGCCTGCTCCTGATCGCTGAGCGGACGCCGCTCCCGGGCCGGCGAGCCGGCATAGAGATAGCCGCTGCGCAGCACCTTGCCCTCGGTCACCAGTGAACCGGCCGCCAGCAGGCAGCCGGCTTCGAGCACGGCCCGGTCCATAATAATCGAGCCCATGCCGACCAGACAGCCATCCTGAATTTCGCAGCCGTGCAGGATCACGCGATGGCCGACGGTTACGTCATTACCGACAATGCAGGGCGCGACGCCGGCGCTGGTATGTAGCAGGCAGTGGTCCTGAATGTTGGAGCGCTCGCCGACGACGATATCGTGCACGTCGCCGCGCAGTACGCTCTGATACCAGATGCTGGCATCCCTGCCGATGCTGACGCGTCCGATAATATCGGCCGAATCCGCAATAAAGGCCGGTTGGACGATTTCCGGTTGCCAGTGTTGATAAGCCTTGATCATCGTGCGCCCTCCGTTTGCGCCAGGGCGGTGACCGGGATGACGATCTCCCCCTTATTGCGGCCCTTGTGATTGATCAGTGTGATGGTCATCGCTGTCGGTCGCCATGCATGCGGCCATGCCAGCGTGCCTTCGATAAAACTCTGCGTGGTCATTTCGATCTTGCCGCCGCGGTTCGACTGTTTGGCCGGCATCAGTTCGGCGCTGTGGCCGGCGCCGTCGGCGAGCGTGAACTGCAGATGGCCGATGATCCAGCGCGGATAGTTTTTGCCCTTCACCAGTATCAGCTGATAGGCGATTGTGTGTTCATCCTGCCAGCGGGCAGACGGATGCAGGAAATGGACCCCGGCGACCTTTCTGGCGGCCAGTACATCTTCAAACATATCCAGTCGCTGCTGCATGGTCAGCATATCACGCCGGTCACGCCCGATCTGCGTTTGCAGGCTTGCGATTTCGTTGTCCCGCAGCGCCAACAGGGCTTCGGTTTTGGCCAGTTTCCGGTTTAGCTCCAGCTTGTCCTGCTGCAGTTGCGTGATCTGCTGCTGCAGTTTGCGCGTCTCGGCCGGCGGATGTGTCCGATCGGTGACGAGCCAGCCGACGAATGCGGCTGTCGCAGCGATGATTGCCAGCAGCGTCAGCGGACGGATGCTGAAACGTTTGATGTGGCTGCGCTGCCTGCCGATCCGGATATGGACCGAATCGGTCAGAAAATTCAGGCGCGGGTTGCTCAAGCCGCAGCCTCAGCGTGGCCGAATATGAAACAGGGAGCAGCTCTGTGCGACGATTGCCGCCCTGTGGCGCTGTTTCATACGACGGTGAGGCGCGGACCCATGCGTGTCAGGGCCACAGCGCATGCACGGAGAGACCGGCCGTTTCATCAAGGCCGAACATCAGATTGGCGTTCTGCACCGCTTGGCCTGCCGCACCCTTGAGCAGGTTGTCGATGCAGCTGACGACCACCGCCTCATGCTCGTTCAGGATCGCAATGCCGATATCGCAGCGGTTGCTGCCGGAGACGCCGGCCGTCGATGGCAGCGCACCTTCCGCGAGCACCCGTACAAAGGGTTCATCATCAAAGGCGCTCTGCAGTATATCCCGCCACGCGGCGGTATCCGTGCCGCTTAAGTGCAGCGTGGTCAGCATGCCGCGTCCCATCGGCAGAATATGGGGCACGAAACGGGCATGGACAGGGCGACCGCCAAAACCGAGCGCCCACTCCTCTATCTCCCAGGTATGGCGATGGCGCGGCAGTCCGTAGGCCTTGACCGATTCGTTGATTTCGCAATAGAGCAGGTCGGTTTTGGCGCTGCGCCCGGCGCCGGATGCGCCGGACTTGGAGTCGATAATAATCGTGCTGTCATCCACTACGCCGGCCTGCAGTAGAGGCGTCAGCGGTAGCAGTGTGGAGGTCGGATAGCAGCCAGGGTTGGCGACCAGCTTGGCGCTGCTCACGTCGTTGCGGGCAAATTCGCACAGGCCATAAACGGCCTCGTCGAACAGCTCGGCATGTGGATGCTCGGCGCCGTAGGCCTGTCGGTAAATCTCGCGGCTTTTGTGGCGGAAATCGGCCGAGAGATCCACGACCCGTTTGCCGGCTGTCAGCGCGGCATGCACGCTGTTGGCTGCTGCGCCGTGCGGCAGTGCGGTGAATACGAGCTCGACTGCTTCAGGCAGCGGCGTGTCGGCTGCAGCCAGGCGCATGTCGGCGATCGTACCGGCGCAGCCCGGCAATGCCGCGCCGGCCTGTTTGCCGGCCTGGGAGTGTGCGCCCAAGTGTGCGACCGAAAAATCGGGATGGCCCTCAATCAGGCGAATCAGTTCTGCGCCGGTGTAGCCGGTCGCGCCGAGAATGGCAACGGATATAGTCATAGGTTCGCTATGTTACGGAATAAGTGCGCCTTGTCATGATCT
>CAYSMR010000076.1:0-8608 GCA_964432195.1 uncultured Zetaproteobacteria bacterium
TAAGACGGAATAGTCCGTCAAGTTAACCGTTTACACAAAATTCAGGACACCCTCGACGCTGTAGGCACTGGTGATCTGATGCACGACTTCATTGAAACGCAGATCGGCCGCATCGCCCTGCTCGATCAGGGCCAGACTCTGCTGTCGGCTCTGGCCGAAATGGTCGCCGAGCAGTCGGACAATCTCCTCGCGCTCGCAATCATCAAACTTGCCGTCCATGCCCATCATGCCGACCATCAACTTGGTAATGCACAGTAAGAGTTCCGGCTGTCGCTCCGCGCTTCGTTCATTCTCATTCCACCACTGTTTCAGAGTATTGAGCATATGCGCCTCCTGTCATCTTCACTGATATTGCCGCTTCTCTTCTTTATCGGTTCTTTATCGGCAGGAACGCGGCGCAGTTTAGGGAGATGCTGATTAAAGGTATCCTGCTTGTAATCAGCTTGGAAAGGCAAAATCGCGGTTTCGCCTTTCCTTACACAACATTGCAGGAGAGCAATGTTGCACGCACCGCGCTTGAAGGGGCCATGCACAGATTCATGGCATGAAATCAACCACTTACGTGATTGATTTGATTCGCGGCATCCTGCCGCTACCGGTCGGCGGCATAGCCGTCTTATTCATCTATCCTGATGAATAATGGCAGGCCGTCCATGGCCTACTCGGAAACGCTGACAATCAGCGCTTTCTTAGGATTCGGGAACAGAGCTTTTGCAGCCGACTGGTAATCGAGCGTTCAATACCTGCTGCTATCTAGCTTGTGCTGTGCCCTGTTCATTCGCTGCGCCGGTCGCCGCATGCAGTTTGAGCAGCAACCGCACCTGTGCCAGCGGCATATCGAGCCGTTCGGCAATCGTCTGCGCCGATTCTCCCTCCCGCTTCATGCGCAGCATCATTGTCACCTGGCTGCTGTTGCGGGATGGCAGATCCGCCTGGGGAGCGGTGAACTTCGTCTCCTCGGCCAGGCCTGCAGCCGGCCCGGACGATTGCCGCTCCGACCGCACAGACACGGAACCGGATGAACGCCGGGCAGCAGCATTCTGCACAGGATTCACCGCTTCGGCCGCCTGCGCTGCCGATTGCAGCTGTTCAATCGCCTCGGTCGCCTGCGTCAGATGGCGGGTCGCCTCCTCCAGCTGCGCGGCCGTACCGGCCAGCATCCGCTCCAGCTGCTCCTGCCTGCGACCATTGCGATGCCAGCTCAGCCAGAGCATCACAAATGCGAAGATCAGAATGATATCGATTATCAGGCCGAGCCACTGGTCAGCAAACGGGATCAGACTCTCCATCACAGCCCCATCAGCGCTCGCAGCCGCAGCACCATCTGCGAATGCAGCTGCGAAACGCGCGACTCGGTCAGGCCGAGAATCAGCGCGATCTCCTTCATTGTCAGCTCTTCAAAATAGTAGAGCGTAATCAGCACATTCTCGCGTTTGGGCAGCGCCGCGATCGCATCGGCTAGCTGATGCACAAACTCCTGCATCATGTTCTGCGACTCCGGTGTCAGCAGCGGATCGGCCTCGAGCGTCTCCAGCACGCTGTACTCATCCTCATTGTCGGTCGCCGGCAGATCATCAAAATGGATCACCGACATATAGCGAACCTGATTGAGCCGGTCGCGGTACTCCGCGATGCTGATGCCGAGATGTTCGGCAATCTCTGACTCCTCCGCCGGACGTCCATACTGCTGCTCCAGTTCCTGAAACGCCCCCTGCAACTGCTTGGCATGATCGCGCAGCCCGCGCGGCATCCAGTCATAGGCGCGCAAATAGTCGACCATCGCGCCGCGTACGCGATAGGAGACGAAAGTCTTGAACTGTACGTCGCGGCTGTGATCGAAGCGCTGTGCGCCGTCGAGCAGGCCGAGTACGCCGGCATTGATCAGATCATCGAACTCGATCGAATCGGGCGTGCGCCGCATCAGCTGATCGGCGTGATAGCGCACCAGCGGCAGATACTCCTCGAGCAGCTCGTCCGGGGTCGGCGTCGCATCATATTGGGGAGCAACATTCATGCGCCGGCATCCCGCTGTTCGGAGTTGTCATCATGCTTGCTCGGCAACAGCTGGTTCAGCCAGGCCAGCAGCAGTCCCATCCAGCCGCCTGCCCCGGTCAACACGGCCATCCGGAACAGCGCATCGGAGACCGGAATATTCTGCACCAGACAGATAGCAATACCGAACAGCAGTCCGGTCAGCATGCCAGCAGCGCCGCCCTGCAACGGTTTCATTTAGTGGCCTCCTGCAGCGGCACGGCCGCAGCGGCCGCCTCATCTGCATCATCATTCAGACCGGCAGCCAGACTGTGCTCCCAGAAAAACTGCAGGCCACCGGAGCGCGACGCGTTGCGCGGCCGCTCCAGCAGCGCATCGAACAGCTTGCACAGATGCGGATAGACATGCGAATCGGATGAGTCGAGCAGCCGCTGCTGCTGAATCGCCTTGCGCACAACCATGTGCTGCGGCACATGACCGATATAATCGAGATAGACATCCAGATAACGGTCGGTCACCGACAGCAACCGCTTGAACGTGATATGACCGTCGATCTCGTCGGTCTGATTGATCAGAATCATAAAACGGCGCACATCGCGTTGACGTGACAGCACCTTGATCAGCGCATAGGCATCAGTCAGCGAGGTCGGATCGGGCGTCAGCACAACCAGCGCCGTTTCGGCTGCCGATGCAAAATAGAGTACATTCTCGCCGATGCCGGCAGCCGTATCGATCAGGATCAGATCGTAACGGCTGCCCACCTCGCGCAGACTGTCGAGCACGATCTGCTGCTCGGAGACACTCAGGCTGGTCATTTCATACATGCCGCTGCCGCCGGGCAGCACGTCAAAACCCTGCGCGCACGGCATGATCAGATCGGCCAGTGCCGCATCGCCGGACAGCAGATTCTGCATTGTCGCGGATGCATTCAGACCGAGCATCACATCGACATTGGCCAGCCCGAGGTCGGCATCGATCAGCAGCACCTTGCGCCCCTTGTCAGCCGCGTGCGCGGCCATATGCACCGATGTAAAGGTCTTGCCGACACCACCCTTGCCGCTGCTGACGGAGATGACCTGCGGGGATATGGAGGCTGTATCATTCATGCGGTGCGCTCCGGCTGGTGTTTGCCCAGCAGTGCGGTCAGGCCGCGGGCGTTGAGCCAGCCCATCTGTTCGGGCACTTCCGGACCGAAGCTGCAATAACTCATCGGCAATCCCGATGCGAACGACCAGTTGATGATCTTGCCCGGTTTCTGCGCCTCATCCAGCCTGGAAAACGCAATATCGGTCATGCTGGTAATGGCCGGGTGTTTGAGCTGCTGCATACCATCCTCCTCATCCATATTGACCGGCAACAGCAGGAAACGCCTGTTACAACGCAGTGCATCCCATACATCCAGCTGCCGTTTCAGGCTTGCGTCCCGGCGCGGGCTCCAGCCTTCAGTATCTGTTAGCAGGAGTTGTGCCGATTGCGTGCGGGCCAGCGCCGGCGCAACATCGGCCGCCTTTCTGAGCGCATAAAACTCGATACCGAGCGTGCCGGCATAAGCCCTGAGCATGTCGGTACCGCCGATGCGTTCGGTGTCTGTGGAGAGCAGCGCAACGCGCACGCCCTGCATGCTGTAGTGCGCCGCCAGCTTGGCCACCAGCGTACTCTTGCCGCAACCGGCCGGGCCGGTGAACAGCAGTCGCACCGTTTGCTGCTTCGGATTAATGCGCCGCCCCCACTGCATGCTCTGCTGCCCAAGCGGCTCTCTGGCAGCGAAATCGGCAGCCATGTCAAAAGCATGACTGGCCGACACGCCGAGCCGGCGCAGATGGTCGAACGCCTCCTGCTCATCGGCCCGATCCAGCGCCTCGCGCAGTCCCGACGCATCGCGATTGCCGAGTCCCTCGACGATACGCTCCAGCCGTGCCAGCGTCGCATCGGTCTGCCGAGGCAGTGTCTCCGGCTGTGCCTGTGCTGCGGTTGGCTCGGTCTCCGCATTTCGCTGCGCGCCGTCATCGAGCGCCGCATGCACATGCCAAAGCACGTTGCCGTCGGCCGCCTCGCTCTGCTGGCGATCCAGAATCAGCGCTTCCGGCCCCATCTCCTGACGCACCCGGGCCAGCGCCTCATGCAAACGCGGGGCGGTAAAAATCTTAATGCGCATCGTAGAGGCTGATCCGTGCCAGCGACTGGATATTGGTTTGCGGCGGAATCTCGCCGATCGACAGTACGACAATGCGCGTCATGACCTTGCGCAGCGCATTCGACAGCGGCCCGCGTAACTGCGGCGTGGTCAGCAGCACCGGCATATCGACATCATACTGGCCGGACACCTCATTCAGGCGCGCCATAAAACGTTGCCACTCGGCCATCTCCAGCGGCAGCGCCCAACCCTGCTGCCGCATCAGCCGCTCGCTCATACGCTGCTCCAGATCGGCGTCGAGCATGAATACCGGCAACTCGCCCTGCTGATTCAGGTAGCGCTGGGTGATCGTGCGCCCGAGCCGTTCGCGCACCCGCTCGACCAGATCGTCCAGACTCAGCTGCTGACCAGCATGATCGGAGAGCGCCTCGAGAATCAGCATCAGATCGCGGATCGGAACCCACTCGGCCAACAGTCGCTGCAACACATTCTGCAGCAGTCCCGGCGTCACCTGAGACGGTACGATCTCCTCGATCACCTTGGCATGCTGGCGGGAGAATTTATCGAGCAGTTCATGCACCTGGGTGCGATCGAGCATATCGGCGGCCTGCGAACGCAGCAGCTCGGTCAGATGAGTGATAATCACCGTCGTCGGCTCGACAACCGTATAACCGGACAGTTCGGCCTGCTGCCGTTTGTCCTCCGAAATCCATACTGCCGGCAGCCCGAACGCCGGCTCCTGAGTCGGGATACCCTCGACGGCCGGCCCGGTCACCTGACTCTCCAGCGCCAGCAGATTGCGCGGCCGGATCTCGCCCTTGCCGACAATCGCACCGCGAATCAGGATCTGGTAGTCGGAGACGCCCAGCTGCAGATTATCCTTGATATGCACAGGTGGCAGTACAAAGCCGATCTCCTGGGTAATCTGGCGGCGTACCTTTTTCATCCGTTCGAGCAGATTGCCCTCGCGGCTGTTCTCGACCATATCGATCAGACCGTAACCGATCTCCAGCCGGATCGGATCCTCGACCAGCAGCTCGTCCAGATCCTCTTCGGGCGAAACCTCGGCCGCAGGCTCCGCCTCCTCGACGGCCGGCTCCAGCGCCTGCTGCTGCTCACCCAGATGCAGATACCAGCCACTGGCCGCCAGCCCCAGCGCTAGCGCCAGGAACGGAATAAACGGCAGGCCGGGCACCAGACTGAGCAGAATCAGCGCGCCGCTGGCCACCCAGTGCACCTTCGGATGCTGGGTGAACTGGGTCTTCAGCTCGTAGGGCAGCGCCACATTGCCGCTGGCGCGGGTGATGATGATGCCGGCCGCAGTCGAGATCACCAGCGCCGGGATTTGTGACACCAGCCCATCGCCGACCGTCAAAAGGCTGAATACCGCAATCGCATCGCCGACAGACATGCCGTACTGCATCACGCCGATGACCAGGCCGCCGATCAGGTTGATCATCGTGATAATCAGGCCGGCCACCGCATCGCCGCGCACGAATTTGGAGGCTCCGTCCATCGCGCCGTAAAACTCGGCCTCGCGGGCGATATTATCGCGCCGGGCGCGCGCCTCGCGCTCGTCGATCAGACCGGCATTCATATCCGCATCGATCGCCATCTGTTTGCCGGGCATCGCATCGAGCGTGAAGCGGGCCGCAACCTCGGCGATACGGGTCGAGCCCTTGGTAATCACGATAAAGTTGATCAATACCAGAATCAGGAAAATGATCAGGCCGACAACGGTATTGCCGCCAACGACAAACTGGCCGAAGCCCTCAATCACATGCCCTGCCGCGGCCGGTCCCTCCTGCCCATGCAGCAGAATCAGACGCGTCGTGGCCACATTCAGCGACAGCCGGAACAGCGTCGTCAGCAGCAGCAGCGACGGGAACACCGAAAACTCCAGTGGCTTGAGCACATAGATCGAGGTCAGCAGAATCAGGATGCCGATGGTCAGGTTTGCGGCCAGCAGCACGTCCATCAGCGCCGTTGGCAGCGGCACCATCATCACCAGCAGAATGCCGAGCACGGCAATCGCCAGCATGATGTCCGGCTGACGCCCGAGCCGCTGCAATGTCATAGTTGCTGCTGTCTGCATCTGCTATATTGCTCCTCTGCTATTGCGTATCACGGCGGCGCTCATCGCTGCTTGAGACGGAATATCTCCGCCAGAATGACGGCGACAGCCTCGAACAGCTCTTCGGGGATCTCGTCGCCAATCTCCACATGCTTAAACAAGGATCTTGCCAACGGCTTGTTTTCGCGCATCGGAATACGATGTTTGGCGGCAATCTCCCTGATTTTGGCCGCCACATGCCCCTTGCCCTTGGCCAGTACGCGCGGCGCGCCCGGACTAACCGGGTCATAGGCCAGCGCAATCGCCAGCCGGGTCGGGTTGGTAATCACAACATCGGCCTTAGGCACGTCGGCCATCATCCGGTTCTGGGCCTGCTGCATCTGGATCTGTCGGATTTTTGACTTCAGCTGCGGATCGCCTTCGCTCTCCTTATGTTCGTCGCGCACCTCCTTTTTCGACATGCGCATCGATTTCATATGCTCCCAGCGTTGATAGAGCACATCAGCCAACGCCATAAAGCCGAACACGACAGCGACCAGCGTAATAATTTTGACGCTACCGGAGACTGCCATCGCAGCGATATCGGACGGACTCTGCAGCGCCGTATGCAGCAGGGCCGGAAACAGGCCGGTGACGATTGTTGCGCAGACCAGGCTGATAATAACGATCTTCAGGATCGATTTGATAAACTCGGCCAGTGATTTGGTCGAGAAAAGACGCTTGAAGCCCTTCATCGGACTGACCTTCTCCAGCTTCGGCTTCATCGTCTCGAATGTAAACACCGGGCCTGCAACCATGAACGTGACCAGCACGCCGAGCAGCACGATCGGCAGCGCAATCGGCAGAATCACCTTGGCCATGTCAGCGCCGGTTTCAACCAGCAGCTGCTGCATGCCGGCGCCGGTCGCATCGAGCGAGCCCTTGCCGGAGAGATAATAGACCATCATCTGTTTAATCACATCGATCAGCCAGCCGCCGAGGCCTGTGATCACGACCAGACTGAGCACCAGAAACGAGATCGCCGTGGACGGTTCCTTGCTGCTCGGCACCTGTCCTTTTTTGCGCGCATCTTCCAGCCGTTTGGGGGAGGCCTCCTCTGTTTGTTGACTTTTGTCCTGATCGTCAGCCACGACTTATGAACCGGCCAGCTGACGCAGAAACAGCGGCGCCTCGCTGGATAGCGTTACAAAGGCGTCGCTCATCAGATAGATGAAGGCCGGCATGCCGAACGCAAATGCAAGCAGACCGAGCCCGACCGTCAGCGGGAAACTGACAAAAAAGACCTGAATCTGCGGCACGGCGCGGGCCAGCAGGCCCAGCGCGATATATATGAATGTCAGCAGCAGCATGATCGGCGCAGCCAGCTTCAGCGCCAGCGTGAACATATTGGCCGCCGCATCGGTCAGGCGCAGCAGCGCCGGGAACGACCAGTCGTGATTGATCGGAAACAGCGTGAACGAATCGATCAGCCCGTGCAGAAACATATGGTGCGCGCCGGTAGCCAGCCAGAGCAGCATCGCCAGCGTTGTCGCCAGCTGCGAAAGCACCGACTGCTGACTGTGGGTGGCCGGATCGAACACATTGGCCACGGTCAAGCCCATCTGGAAACTCATGATCTGGCCGGCGAACTGGGCCGCGGTAAAGATCAGCTGGGCGAACAGCGCCAGCGCCGCCGCAATCAGCATCTCCTGCAGCGCGATCACGGCCACGCTCAGCGGTTCGATCGCAATCGCCGTCACCTGATGCTCGACCAGCGGATAAACCAGTACCGTCAGCAGCACAATCAGGCCGACCTTCACCTGCGTCGGAATCAGCTGATGGCCCAGCACCGGCAGCAGAATCAGCAGCGTACCGATGCGCAGCATCACCAACAGCGCGATGACAATATGTCCAATATCGAACCACGGGACGTTCAACGCGCTGCCCCGCTACTGGGTCAGGGTCGGAATCATTGAAAAGATGCCATGCGTGAACGACACCATCTGCTCGGTCATCCACGGCGCGGCCAGAATAATAGCCGCGAATACGGAGATGATTTTGGGCACGAAGGTCAGTGTCATCTCCTGAATCTGGGTGACAGCCTGAAACAGCGAAATCGCGATACCGACGACCAGCGCGACGCCGAGCATGGGCAGCGATATCATCAAAACCATCTTGATCGCTTCACTGCCGATTTGAATTACGGAATCCGGTCCCATACGCTCATTTCAGCAAGGCCTGTGCCAAGCCCCGGCCGATTTCCGGAATGCTCAGTATTGCTGGCCGAGAATCGCGGCGATGTGCCGCTGCAGCGATTCCGGCAAATAGGGTTTCTGGATGAAGCCGGCCGGCGACTGGTCGGCAAACAGCTCGCTGACCTCCTCCACGCTGTAGCCGCTGGAGAGCAGCACGCGCACATCCGGATCGAT
>CAYSMR010000077.1:0-8437 GCA_964432195.1 uncultured Zetaproteobacteria bacterium
CGGTGGACTGTTTGATCAGGAACACATTGCCGTTCATACCGGCCAGCGCATTATTGAATTCATGCGCAATGCCGCCGACCAGCGTTGCTGTCGTCTCCATTCGGCGCATCATCTCCATCTGCTCGGCCTGCTCATGTTGCCGGTTTTTGCGCGAATCGATATTGCTGACAATGCCGCAAACGGCATCGAGCCGATCATGATAATCATAACTGAGCACAACCGACTCGCCGAACCACTGTTTCCTGTCGCCATCCCCAACCTGATAGGCGAGATCAAGCCGCTCGCTATGCTGCTCCACGGCTTGTAGCAACTGCCGCCGTGCTGCCGGCCACAGCATCGTCCCCGATCCATGACCAGAGCTCGCCGCCCCGCATCGCATCGCCTGAATGATACAATACGCAGCCGCTTTTTTCGGAGAGACCAGCATAATGCCGCCCGTCGCGCGACCACCAGAAACAGGCCGGCAGCGTGGTCATCAGCTCGGTCAGGTGATGTTTCATATCGTCGCCGGCATGCTTGAGCTGCTCGAACACCTCCAGAATCTCGGCCGCTTCGTCAGGCAGCTGCTGCTCCAGCTGTGTCAGCTCCGCCTGATCCAACCGATCCTCATCCACCGCCTGCCGCAACTGCTCGACCGGCTGCACCAACTGCCGCCGCAGAGAGACATGCAGCGCCCGGATCGACAGCAATAGCAACAGCGCCATCAACAGCGCACCCCAGGCCGTGGCCGAGTAGATCGCGGCCGGTCGTCGAGTACCAGCAGCAGCATCGCCTGGTGGCCGGGGATGGCCCGTTTATAAAGATGCAGATTACTATGGCGGCTGATTTCAGTCTCAACACCGCTGCCCCGAAGTGACGAACTGAGACGCAACTTCGGATTCTCACCATCGCTCAATGATACATGCATCAGTTCGCCGCTGGCATCGATCATCAGAATCGCCGTAATCATGCACTCCTGAATCAGTGCATCGCTCTCCTCGCGGATCGAGCGCGCATCCTGCTGGTCCAGATGTTTGGCGAATTCGCGGGTCTGGTAGTTCAACCGGTGGTCGGCCATCAAGTCGATGATATAGCACTCGAGGCGCTGAAAAGTGAGCAGGAAGATCAGGCCGAGCAGCAGGAAAAAGCCGCCGCTCCAGAGCAGGATGGTTCGCGTCAGGTCGCGCTTCAATGTATGGTGAACGTGCTGCATCCGCCCTCCCGGGGCGCGGCCAACGCGCCCGCCGCTATCACGATTATGGCACAAAGCGCGCTACGGAAGCAAGTACGCAGCGGCAGGAATATTCTTAAAAACAGTCTGGTATACACCCCGCCGGCTGCGGCCACAGGCTTGCCGCAGCGCGCAAATTGCGTAATGTCCGCATTCACTGATGGCGGCATTTTCCCGCCCGTAACGGAGCGAGGCATGTTTGGACTGGGAACAACAGAACTGATTTTAATCCTGATTATTGTGATTGTCCTGTTTGGCGCCAAGCGCCTGCCGCAGGTCGGCGCCGGGCTGGCCAAGGGGATCAAGAGCTTCCGCAGCAACATCGCCGATGATGACAAAAGCAGTCGAGACGACGATCCGGCATCCGCCGACTCATCCGAAGAAAAAAAATAGGCAGCGCATTGCGGGAATAGGCCGTGCCTGATATCGGATTTTTGGAACTGCTGCTGATTGGCGCGATCGCCTTTCTGGTGCTCGGACCCGAGCGCATGCCGAAACTGTTCGGTCAGATCGGTTGTGCCGTGCGCAAGGGGCGCGGCTGGATTGCCGATGTCCGCCGCCAGATTGATGCCGAAACCGCCCCGCTGAAACAGCCGCTGCACGAAGTCGAGCAGGCAGCCAACGGCATCGACGACTACAATGCGGCGATCATGAAGGAGCTCGGTGAAACGCTGACGCCCGACCCGGCCGCATCGCGGGACAAACGGCCGGCAGCAGAGGCTCCGAAACCGGAACATCCACAGCAATGAGTAAGGAGCGCACGCCGCCGGACGGCGAAAGCGCAGCGCAGGATGATGGCGACACAGGCATGAGCGTGCTGGCCCATCTGGCCGAGCTACGCCGCCGCGCGACGATCGCGATCATCGTCTATGTCATCGGCGTAATGGTGCTGATGAACTACTCCGGGCCGGTATTTGAATTCATTTCGGAACCGCTGCGCGCTGCGCTGCCACCGGATACGCCGCTGGTATTCCTGAATGCACCGGATGTATTCTTCACCTATCTGAAAATCGCGCTGGTCCTGAGCCTGTTCGCGACCGCGCCGGTCACGCTCTACCAGTTCTGGGCCTTCGTCGCCCCCGGCCTCTATCGCCATGAGCGGCGGGTCTTTGTTTCCTACTTCTTCGCCAGCCTCGGCCTGCTGATGACCGGCGGCGCATTTGCGTTTTATGTCGTCTTTCCGCTGATCTTCCAGTTCTTCCTCGGCTTCTCGACCGACATGATCCAGGCGATGCCTGCGGTCAAGGAGTATCTGACACTGGTACTGAAGCTGCTGTTCGCCTTCGGCATGAGCTTCCAGATCCCGATCATCATCATGCTACTGGTACGGCTGAACATCGTCGATGCGGCCTCGCTGGCCGAGAAGCGGCGTTATGTGATTGTCTGGGTCTTCGTGTTCGCCGCGATCCTGACGCCGCCGGATATCATCTCGCAGGTGCTGCTCGGCATTCCGATGCTGCTGCTCTACGAGATCGGCCTGCTGCTGGCACGGTTCAAACCGGCCGCGGACTCGGCTACAGACTCAGACCCGGCCACCGACGCATAAAGCACGGCTTAGGCCCGGATAGAGACCCGCTCGCCGACGCGCGCATGCGCAAACAGCTCCAGCAGATCGTCGCTGCGCATGCGGATGCAGCCGTGCGACGCTGGCCGGCCGATGCTCGCCTCATCGTGCGTACCGTGAATATAGATATAGCGCGCCTGTGTATCGACCGCGCCGCGCCGGTTGCGGCCGGTCTCGCAGCCGGCCAGCCACAGGATGCGGGTCAGAATCCAGTCACGGGATGGATCGTCGCGAGACGGATCATAGATGCAGAACGGCCTGCGACCGCGAAATGCCGTGCCGGCCGGCAACCCGTCGCCGACTTTCGCGGCAATGCGGTGGCGCCCCAGCGGCGTGCAGAAACTGCCGCGCCGACTGCCCGCGCCGGCCGCCGCCGTCGAGACCTGGTAGGCATGCCAGACGCCGCTGCGGCGACGGTGGTAGAGCATCTGCTCGGCAATGGAGATAACGATCATGCTGCAATGCTACACGCCCCCCGCCACAGCGCCACGCCCCGACGGGGCTTGAAACCCCGAAACCGCGCCCCTATAAAGCCCCGAACCGGAACAGCCACATGAATTCGTAACGCGCAAATCGGCGCAAATCGAAAAAAGGAGATCAGCCGTGACAGCAAAACAAGATAAAGCGCAGCAGACCAAACAACAGGAGCTCGACGAGGCGGTCGAACTGGATGAAAACGGCGATGAGATCGGCGCTGACAACGCGAAACAGGAGCAGGACCCGCTGGCAGCCGCCGAGGCGGCGATCGTCGAGCTGAAAGACAAGCTGCTGCGCCTGCACGCCGAAATGGAAAACCTGCGCAAGCGCACCCGCCGCGAAGTGGCCGAGGCGCACAAATTCGGCGTCGAGAAATTCGCCACGGCGCTGCTCGATGTCGTCGACAACCTGGAGCGGGCGCTCGAAGTCGAGGAGGGCAACGAGGCGGCCGTACGCGAGGGCGTGCAGCTGACGCTCAACAGCTGGCACGATCTGATGAAAAACTTCGAGGTCGAGCGCATCGATGCGGTCGGCAGCCTGTTTGATCCGCATCTGCACGAGGCACTGACCCAGATGCCCAGCGACGAGCCGGAGGGCACGGTCATCGGTCAGCATGTGGCCGGCTACAAGCTGCACGGCCGCCTGATCCGGCCGGCCAAGGTACTCGTCTCCAGCGGTCCGGCGAAATAAGTCGATCGAAAACAAAAGCTTTACCACAGAGCACACAGAGTTTCACAGAAGGAAGGTCAAAGATATTTGAAAAGCAAGCGCGTCGACCGAGGCATCCAGCTGTCTGCCGCCGCTGTTCAGGTATTTGGTTTCACTCATTTATTCTGATTTAACGCTGTGCTCTCTATACACTCAGTGGTGAAAAATAGCAGCAAGGGGTTGAAATGATTATTAAGCCGCCCCATAAAAAGTTCACAGACAAATTTAAAAACGCTCAGGAGAGATAACAATGGCTAAAGTGATAGGAATTGACCTCGGTACCACGAACTCGTGCGTGGCCGTCATGGAAGGCGACAAGGCGAAAGTGATCGCCAATGCCGAAGGCGACAACACGACGCCGTCGATCGTGGCCTTCGCCAATAGCGAGCGCCTGGTCGGCGCGCCGGCCAAGCGGCAGATGGTGACCAACCCGGACAACACGTTTTATGCAGTCAAGCGCCTGATCGGGCGCAAGTTCAATTCGGAAGAGACTAAACACCACCGCGAGCTGGTCTCCTACCCGATTGTCGCCGCCGATAACGGCGATGCATGGGTCGAGGCGGACGGCAAGAAGATGAGCCCTCAGGAGATCTCGGCGATCACGCTGCAGAAGATGAAGAAAACGGCCGAGGATTATCTCGGTGAAGAGGTCAAGGATGCGGTGATCACCGTACCGGCCTACTTCAACGACTCCCAGCGTCAGGCCACCAAAGATGCCGGCGCGATTGCCGGACTGAATGTGCTGCGCATCGTCAACGAGCCGACGGCGGCGGCGCTGGCCTATGGCCTGGACAAGACCGAAGAGAACCACCTGATCGCCGTGTACGACCTCGGCGGCGGCACATTCGATATCTCGATTCTGGAGATCGGCGACGGCGTGTTCGAGGTGAAGGCAACCAACGGCGATACCTTCCTTGGCGGCGAAGATTTCGATCAGGTACTGATCAAGTATCTGGCCGACGAGTTCAAGAAGGAGAACGGCATTGACCTGATGGAAGACAAGCTGGCCCTGCAGCGTCTGAAAGAGGCTGCCGAGAAGGCCAAGATCGAGCTCTCCTCGAGCCAACAGACCGAAGTGAACCTGCCGTTCATCACGGCCGACGCTTCCGGTCCGAAGCATCTGCTGATCAAGCTGACCCGCGCCAAGTTCGAGAGCTTGGTCAGCGATCTGGTCGAGAGCTCGCTGAAACCGTGCCAGCAGGCGCTGAAGGATGCTGGCGTCAAGGCCTCCGATATTCACGAGGTCGTGCTCGTCGGCGGGCAGACCCGCATGCCGCTGGTGCAGCAGAAGGTGGCCGAGTTCTTCGGCACCGAGCCGCACAAGGGCGTCAACCCGGATGAGGTTGTCGCGATCGGCGCTGCCATTCAGGGCGCCGTGCTGACCGGCGATGTGACCGACGTGCTGCTGCTCGACGTCACCCCGTTGAGCCTCGGCATCGAGGTCGAGGGTGGTCTGTTCAACAAGATCATCGAGAAAAACACGACGATCCCGACCAAGAAGAGCCAGACCTACACGACCGCAACCGACAACCAGACGGCCGTAACGATCAAGGTCGCTCAGGGCGAACGCGAACTGTTCAGTGCCAATAAGCAGCTGGGTCTGTTCAATCTGGAAGGCATTGCCCCGGCCCCGCGCGGCATGCCGCAGATTGAGGTGACCTTCGACATCGATGCCAACGGCATCCTGCATGTGCACGCCAAGGACAAGGGCACCGGCAAGGAGACGTCGATCCGCATCGAGTCCGGCTCCGGCCTCACCGAGGAGGAGATCGAGCGCATGAAGAAGGACGCCGAGGCGCATGCCGAGGAGGACAAGAAGCTCAAGGAGCAGATCGAGGCGAAGAATCGCGCCGATGCGCTGGTCTACTCCACCGAGAAGTCGCTCAAGGAGCATGGCGACAAGGTGGATGCGGAGACGCGCAAGGGCATTGAGGAAGCGCTCGACGAGCTCAAGAAGGCAATCGAGGATGGCGACGTTGATACGATTGCCGCGGCTGAGACGAAGCTGGCCGAGAAATCGCAGAAGCTGGGCGAGGTAGTCTACCAGCAGATGCAGCAGGAGCAGGCTGAAGGCGGCGCCGGCGAGACAAGCGCCGACGCCGGCAGCAGCAACGCCGCTCAGGATGCTGAAATCGTCGATGCCGAAGTCGTGGATGAAAACGACAAGAAGTAAGGCGTAGCGCGTGAAGCATAAGGAGCGGGGAGCTGATAGCTTGCCGCTCCTTTTCACGTTTAAGGTTTAAGAATTGACCGCCGGGCTCGCCTGCGCGGCGAACAGAGCAGACGCGCAAGCTGTGCGCAAAGGGAGTGACCGTGTCGAAACGCGATTATTATGAAGTGCTGGGCGTGGCCAAGGATGCCGACGAGAACACCATCAAACGGGCCTACCGCAAGCTGGCGATGAAATATCATCCGGACCGTAATCCGGATGACAAGGCTGCAGCGGAAAATTTCCGCGAAGTCACCGAAGCCTATGAGGTGCTGACCGACAAGGAGAAACGCGCCCGTTATGATCAATACGGCCATGCCGGCATCGATGATCAGATGCAGGACTTCTGGAACCGGGCCGGCGCACAGGATTCGCATGCGTTCCGCGATTTCGGCGATATGTTCGGCGATGTATTCGGCGAAATGTTCGGTTTCGGTGGCGGCGGCGGTCGCTCAGGACGCGGCGCGGATCTGCGCTATAATCTGTCGATGACGCTCGAGGAGGCTGCCAGCGGTCGCGAAGTCGAGCTGAAGATTCCAAAATACGAAACTTGCGGCACTTGCAACGGTTCCGGCGCGCGCCCCGGTACCAATCCGGTGCCGTGCAGCACCTGCGGCGGTCACGGCCAGGTGCAGATGCAGCAGGGCTTTTTCGCCGTACGCCGCACCTGCCCAACCTGCCACGGCGCCGGCACCCGCATTGAGTCGCCGTGCGTCGAGTGCGGCGGCGCAGGCCGCGTCAAGATCAGCAAGAAACTGAAAATCAAGGTGCCGCCCGGCGTCTATGACGGCGCCCAAGTGCGCGTCTCCGGCGAGGGCGAGGCCGGCCAGCAGGGCGGGCCTGCTGGCGATCTCTATGTCGTCATTTCGCTCAAGGAGCACCCGATCTTCGAACGCGAGGGCGCCGATCTCTACTGCACGATGCCGGTCACCTTCCCGCAGGCCGCGCTCGGCGCGGAGGTCGATGCACCGACGCTGAACGGTCGCGTGAAGATCAAGATTCCGCCCGGCACCGAAGGCGGGCGCGTTTTCCGGCTGCGCGGTCATGGCGTGCCGGATGTCCGCACCGGCGGCCAGAAGGGTGATCTCTATGTACGCGTGCAGATCGCCGTGCCGAAGAAAATGAGCGCCCGCCAGGCCCAGCTGCTGCGCGAATTCGCCAACGAAACCGGCGACGAGGTCTATCCGGAGCGCTCATCGTTCCTCGACAAGGTCAAGGAGTTCTGGGATGAACTCTCCGGGGAGGGCAAGTCATGAGTGCGCTGAATGTGATAATCGTCGGCGCATCCGGCCGCATGGGGCGGATGCTGGTGCGCGCCGTCGCTGAAAACAGCGCCGCTGCGCTGGTCGCCGCAACCGAGCGCCCTGGCTCGCCGCTGCTCGGCCGCGATGCCGGCGAACTGGCCGGCGCGGAGACGCTCGGCATTGCCCTGACCGACTCGATCGACAATGCGCCGGCTGCCGATGTCATCATCGATTTCACGGCTCCGGCCACCACCCTCGCCCACGCCGCCTATGCGGCCGAGCATGGCGTCGCCATGGTCATCGGCACGACCGGCTTCGATGCCGATCAGCTCGAAGAGCTGCGCGATACGCTGGCCGGTTCGCCGGTCGTGATGGCGGCCAACTATTCGGTCGGCGTCAATCTGGCGCTGAGCCTGATCGAGCGCGCCGCACGCGTGCTCGGCAATGATTATGATGCCGAGATCTTCGAAGCGCACCACAAGCACAAGGTCGATGCTCCGAGCGGCACCGCGCTGGCGATGGGGCAGGCGCTGGCGGCCGCTCGCGGCGTCGATCTGGACGATGTCTCGGTGCTCTCGCGCGAAGGCATCACCGGCGCGCGCAAACCCGGCGATATCGGCTTCTCCGTCGTGCGCGGCGGCAATATTGTCGGCGAGCACAAGGCGATGTTCATCGCCGATGAGGAGCGCATCGAGATCAGCCATATCGCATCCGACCGCATGGTTTTTGCCCGCGGCGCCGTGCTCGCAGCCAACTGGCTCTCCGCCCAACCGGCCGGCTGGTACGACATGCAGGATGTCCTCGGCCTGAAAGAGTAAACGACAGGATTCCGGCGGGGCATTGTCCCCGCCCTTCCCTTACAACTCTACTTTCAAGCCCCTATCATCTGAAAGCAAGTAAGCCGATACCCTCAGAAAACCGCCCCATCTCTTTTAGAAGACTCTCTTTCCTCTGCCAAAGAATTATTCAACATCACTGCTGTCCGGTTAAGAAATTAGCAGGAAGAAAGGAGGCCTGAATTCGCA
>CAYSMR010000078.1:0-8390 GCA_964432195.1 uncultured Zetaproteobacteria bacterium
TTATCTACTTCGCTTTGATTATCGAATTCATCAAATAATGTTAACAGGCCCTAAACGATCAACGAAAACGGAGAGCGGCCGGGCCGGCTCACTGCTCCTGCAGCAGGCGCTGCAGATCGGCCGTGTTCGTCACCGGCAGGTTGCAGTGGAAATTCTCGCAGACGTAGGCCGTTGCACGGCCGTCAACGGCGTGCTGCCCTTTGGTAAATGGGGCCAGCCGCTCGATCGCAGGCTCCTGCCATAGCAGCACATCGTTCGGGCGATAATGCCGACGGACCGCCGCCAGCATCGCGCTCGCCGCGTCACTGTCGCGCTCGCCGGCCAGCACGATCTCCCGGCCCGGCGATTCGGCCATCAACACGCCGGAGAGCAGATGCAACACGCCGGCCGGCGCGCGCTGCGCGATGCCGGCAAAATGATCGGCCAGCGCCGCGGCCTCCGCGGCTAGCTGCGCATCGCCGGTCAGGCGCGACAGGCGCAGCAGATTCTGCATCGCAACGGCATTGCCCGACGGCAGCGCGGCATCGAAGATCTCCATCGGCCGGGCAATCAGCTCATTGCCGGCAGCTGTTTGATACAGGCCGCCCTGCCCGCCCCTGAAACGCGCCAGCATGGTCGCATTCAGCTGCAGCGCCGCCTCCAGCCAGCGCGGCTGCAGCGTCGCCTCGTAGAGCTCGCTCAGCCCCCAGACCATCGACGTATAATCTTCCAGCTGGGCGACAATCGCAGCGCGGCCGGCGCGCCAGCTGTGCAGCAAGCCCCCCTCACCATCGCGCAGTCGCGTCAGAATGAAATCCGCCGCACCGGCGGCCGCATCGAGATAGCGCGGCTCATCCAGCACGCGTCCCGCGATTGCCAGCGCGGCAATGGTCAGGCCGTTCCAGTCCGTCAACACCTTGTCGTCGCGGAACGGACGCTCGCGCTTACCGCGCAGCGCCAGCAGCGTCGCCCGCTCGGCCCTGAACGCATCCGGCGCGATCGGCTCGCTGCGGTGCAGGATATTGGCGCCGGTACGGCGATGCGTCGCCTCATCAACATAGTTGCCGTCCGCCTGTACGCCGTAGGCCCGCATGAACGCCGGAGCGCGCTTGCCGAGCACCGCCTCGATCTCGGCGGCCCGCCAGAGATAGTACTTGCCCTCCTCGCCTTCCGAATCGGCATCTTCGGCCGCATAAAACGCGCCGCCCGGATCACGCATGTCGCGCAATAGATAGTCGGCAATACCGCGCACCGTTGCGGCGAAGCTGTCATCGCCGGTCGCCTGCCACCCCTCGACGTAGACCATCATCAGCATCGCCTGATCGTAGAGCATCTTCTCAAAATGGGGCAGCAACCACTCGCTGTCGGTCGAATAGCGGTGGAATCCGCCGCCGAGCTGATCGTGGATGCCGCCGCACTGCATCGCGGTCAGCGTCTTCGCGACCATTGTCGTCGCTTCCGGCTGCCGCTTCAGCGCCCCGTAGCGGAGCAGGAACAGCAGCCGCTGCGCCGTCGGGAATTTCGGCGCGCCGCCGAAGCCCCCGTGCGTAACATCGAAGCGCTTCGCCGTTTCGGCATAGGCCGCATCGATCAGCCCGGCATCCATTTCGCCGGGCGCGGCCATGACGATATTCTCGCTTAGCGCCCGCCCGATCGATGCCGCCGAGGCCTCGATACGGGCGCGATCCTGTTGCCACATTTCGCCGATGCGACCGGCCAGCTCAATCAGGCCGGTGCGGCCGAAGCGGCTATGTTTCGGGATATAGGTCGCCGCATAGAACGGCTGCCTGTCCGGCGTCAGGAACAGGTTCAGCGGCCAGCCGCCGGAGCCGTTGATCATCTGCGCCGCATGCATATAGATCGCATCGATATCGGGGCGCTCCTCGCGATCGACCTTGATCGCGATAAAGTAGCGGTTGATCAGCGCCGCGACCTCCAGATCCTCGAACGATTCGCGCTCCATGACATGGCACCAGTGACAGGTCGAGTAGCCGATCGACAGGAAGATCGGCTTGTTCTGCATGCGCGCCAGCGCAAACGCATCCTCGCCCCACGGCAGCCAGTTCACCGGATTATGGGCATGCTGCTGCAGATAGGGGCTCGATTCGTGGATCAGCGCATTGCTGTGCCCTGCCTGCTGCTGCTCATGCTTCTCCTGACTCTCCTGTGCCAATCGAACCTCCTCCGCCAGCCCGAGCGCCGCGCTGTTACTGGCGCTCTGCATCGGCGCGGCGCTCCTACGCAGCCCGGCGTACCGCAAACGAGAGCGCCTCGCCCGGCGCCTCGCCCAGCGTGATCACCGAATGCCAGACGCAGCGCTCCAGATCGCGCTGCGGCAGCAGCAGCACATCGCCGGCCTCCAGCATATAACCGTAACCGCGCCCGATCAGGTGGCCGGTAAACAGCGCCGAGCGATCCATCACCGCCTCGACCAGCTCATGGTCGAACGCCTCCATATACTCCGCCAGCGCAGCCCGGTCGGCGATCAGCGCGCGCAGCTGCTGGCACGCCTCGCTATCGGGCAGCAGCCGCCCTATCTCGGCGTCGTGGGCCGGGTCATTGACAAACGCGATCAGCTCGTCGATCAGCAGCTGCTTGTTCAGCGCCAGCCAGCAGGTGCTGCCGGAGAGCTGCGCGAAGACAACGCCGTCGTGGCCGCGCTCGACATCGTGATGCATCTGCGCGCCGCCGTTGGGCGCGTTGAAATAGACAATGCGCTCGACAAAGGCCGGCGCGCCGCCGAGCAGCGGCGTCAGCAGATCGGTGATGACGGCGCTGTCGGTGATCGCCGCCGATTCCGGAAAGATCGCATCGCAGAGCAGCGCAGCCTGCTGCTGGCGCAACGGATCGGCCGCGACATCTTCCAGACACTCCATGCCGAACGAGAAACGGAAACGCAGCGATGCATCATCCTCGATAAACGACAGCCACGACGCCTTGCACCAGAGATCCTCGGCGATGCAGTCGCCGCCGGGCGCTCCGGCATCGAAATAGACCTTCTCGATCCCCTGCTCGTCATGTTCCTCGAACGACGAGGCGACCAGCGCGAACCCCGCCGCCAGCCGTTCGCGCCACGGCGAACGCTCCAGCCACGGGGCGAGCTCGCCGGCGGTCAGCGTCTGCTCCATCAGCGTGCGCGCCTGGCCGATTTCGCGCTGCCAGCGCTGCAGATCGATCAGCCCGGGCAGCTGCACGGCCATGTCACTGCTCCAGCGACGGGCGACCTCGGAGGCACCCTGCATCGCAGGCGCCCCGCAGCGGCGTACAAAGCCGAGCGCAAAACCGCGCCGGCGCAGCGGCAGAAAGCCGTCAGCCGCATCCGGCCGGTGTTCGATCTGCCCGCTCATCCGCGCGGCCCTGCCTTCAGCAGCGCCGGCGAGGCATCATCCTCGAACTGGGCAAAGGCCTTGCGGAAACGCCCGGCCAGCGCCCGCGCCGTATCGATATAGGCGGTATGATCGTGCCAGGTCGCAATCGGATCGAGCGTTTCGGGCATGCGCAGACCGAAGATCGGATGCGTGCGATAGCTCGCCTTGTCCAGCTTGCCGGTCAGCGCGGCCGATAACAGCGTGCGCGTCAGATCGATATCCATCCGTTCGCCGACGCCATAGGCGCCGCCGCTCCAGCCGGTATTGAGCAGCCAGCAGCTGACATTGCCGTCGCGGATCTTCTCGCCCAGCATCTTCGCATAGACACACGGATGGCGGGCCATGAACGGCGCGCCGAAGCAGGGGCTGAACGTCGCCTCCGGCTCACTGATGCCGACCTCGGTGCCGGGGATCTTGGCCGTATAGCCGAGCAGGAAATAGTACATCGCCTGCTCCGGATTCAGCTTCGAGATCGCCGGCAGCACGCCGAACGCATCGGCCGTCAGCATGACAATATGGCGCGGCGTGGCCGCAACGCCCGGATAGATCGCATTCGGAATCGCCTGAATCGGGTAGGCCGCGCGCGTATTGCGAGTCAGGCTGGTATCGTTGAAATCGACCCGACGCGTATCCATATCGAGTCCGACATTCTCCAGTATCGTGCCGAAGCGCTGCGTGGCGTGGTAGATCAGTGGCTCCTTCTGCTCGGAGAGCGAATCGACCTTGGCGTAACAGCCTCCCTCGAAATTGAAAATATCGTTGTTACTCCAGCCAATCTCGTCATCACCGACCAGCTTGCGCTCGGGATCGGACGAGAGCGTCGTCTTGCCGGTGCCGGAAAGGCCGAAAAAAATCGCCGAATCGCCATCCTCGCCGACATTGGCCGATGCATGCATCGGCAGCACATCCTCGTCGGGCAGCAGATAGTTCATAATCGTGAAGATCGACTTCTTGATTTCACCGGCAAAGGCCGTGCCGCCAATCAGCGCGATGCGGCGGGTCAGGTGCAGGATCACGAAGGCCTCGGAGTGGGTGCCGTCGATGCTCGGCATCGCATGGAAATGGGGCACATGCAGCACCGTGAACTCCGGCTCGTCGGCGGCGATTTCGCGACCGATATCGACCGGCCGGACAAACATCGTGCGCGCAAACAGCGCATGCCAGGCATCCTGGGTGATCACCCGCAGCGGCTTTTCATAGCGCGAATCGGCCCCGACCAGACAATCCTCGACATAGATCTGCTTGCCCTCGAGATAGCGCTGCACGCGCGCATAGAGCGCATCGAACTGCGCCTCGGGAAAGGCGCGGTTGAAATCGCCCCACCAGACCTTGTCATGGCTGGCAGCATCATCGACAATGAATTTGTCCTTGACGGCGCGGCCGGTAAAATGGCCGGTACGCACGACCAGCGCGCCGAGATGGGCTAGGTGTCCCTCACGATTGCGGATCACATGCTCATAGAGGCGCGGCGTCGGCAGATTCCAGAACACATCCTCGAGATTCTTCAGCCCCAGGTGATTCATTGCCAGCTCTTCGCTGAGTCTGCTCTTGTTATACGGCATCGATCTCTCCTTTTACGCTCTCGTTTACGCCCCGTTTGACGGCCTGCGCCGCAACAGCAGCAGACAGGCGCCGCCGCCACTGCCCGGCTGCGGCGTCACGGCCAGCACCCGATGGGCCAGCGCGCCGTGCCGCAGCCAGTGATAGACCGCCTCCTTCAGCACCGGCCGCCCCTGCGAATGCAGGCCGCGGCCATGCACGATACAGATCACGCGCACGCCGTCGCTGTCGGCCTGCTCGCACCCCTGCCCCAGCGTTGCCAGTGCCTGCTCGCGCGTCATGCCGTGCAGATCGAACGTGCGCCCAATCGGCGGGCGGCCGGCAGCCAGCTGTTTAAGCCGTTCGCGCGACACGCCGTCAGCCAGCAGCACCCATGGCTCCGCGGTCGGACGCGCCGTGTGTGCGCGACCGCGACGGGAGTCCTGCACGACCACTGCGGCGCGTCCGCTCCGCACGCACTGGCCGGCACGCGGCGGCCTGGCCCGTTTCGCGCTGACCCGTGGCGTCCGCGCGATCGGCTGCACCGGTCCCATCGCCGCGGCGAACAGCTCGTTCTCATCCAGCTCCTCGTCCGGGCATGATCCGGCCACCGGCTACTCCGCCCGTTCGGGGCGCGCCATCAGACGCGCCAGCGCATCCTGAATCTGCCATTCGCCGGTCAGCACCCGGTAGATGCCCTGCATCAGCGGCAGTTCGAGCTGCAACCGTTCGGCCATCATTTCGACGGCGCGCGCCGTGCGCACACCCTCGACCACCTGCCCGATTTCGCAGCGCGCCTGCTCGATATCGCGCCCCTGCGCGATCGCCATGCCGAAGCGGCGGTTACGCGACAGGGAGCCGGTACAGGTCAGCACCAGGTCGCCGAGGCCGGAGAGCCCCATCAGCGTCTCCTGACGGCCGCCGCAGGCCACGCTGAGCCGCGCCATCTCCGAAAGACCGCGCGTCACCGCGGCGGCCACCGAGTTGTGGCCGAAACCGAGCCCGTCGGCCATGCCGGCGGCAATCGCGATCACATTCTTCAGCGCGCCGCCCATCGCAACGCCGATCACGTCGTCGCTGAGATAGACGCGGAAGCTGGTCTCGTCGAAAAAAGCGGCCGCAGCCGCAGCCTGATCGAGCGAACCGGCCGCCATCGTGATCGCGGTCGGCTGGTTCATCGCCACCTCCTGCGCGAACGACGGGCCGGAGAGGATCGCAATGCGCTCGCGCCCGATATAGCTGGCCAGCATCTCGTCGACCCGGGTCAGGCGCTCCGGATGCAGCCCCTTGCAGGCCGCAATGACCGGATATGTGCCGTCGGTCAGCTGCGGCAGATAGGTATCGACAGCCGCGCACGGCAGCGCATAGACGCAGGCATCGACCGCATCGATCGCCGTCGCAACAGAGCTGGTGACATGGATATTCCCGGGCAGCGCGATGCCGGGCAGATAGGCGCTGTTCTCGCGCTGCTCCCGGATCGCCGCGGCATGGTCCGGATCGCGCGTATAGAGGCGCACGTTGCGGAGGCCAGAGCGGGCCAGCACCAGCGCCAGCGCCGTCCCCCAGGAACCCGCTCCCAGCACGCATACCTGCTCGCTCATGTTGTTTACGCTCATATATCTGCACTCATTGATCTGCTCTCATTCCGCCTGCGCTCATTCGGCCTCTGACGCCTGAACAGAGGAATCATGAACATCAACAGGCAGACGAGCAATGGCCAGTCGCCGAGCCGCACATAGCCGGTCTGACGCGCCGAGACCTGATAGCGGCCGACCAGCGCCTGCTGCCGCCACCACGGAATCGACGCCGCCAGCGAACCGTCCGGCCGGATAATCGCCGTCACGCCGGTATTGGCGGCGCGCAGCACATAGCGGCCGGTCTCGACGGCGCGCATGCGCGCAGCCTGAAAATGCTGCCATGCGGCCGGCATCGTGCCGTACCACGCATCATTGGTCACATTGACCAGCACCCCGGCTCCGGCCAACACGCGCGCCCGCGCCTCCTCGGGAAACAGCGACTCGTAACAGATCAGTGCGCCGTAGGCGATGCCGGCCGCGCGCACAACGCCGTCATCGCTGGCCGGACGGAAATCGGCGATCTCCGGCACCAGCGTATGCAGGAACGGAATCCATGCCGGCACATATTCACCGAACGGCACCAGATGATGCTTGCCGGCGAACGGACGCTCGGCCAGCGGCGGCGCGGCGGCGGCATCCTCGGGCACGCGCGCCAGCGCGAACAGCCCGTTCTGGGCGGCGCGCCGGCCGGTCAGGCGCAGGCCGCCGTAGAGCAGCGGCGTCCGCCACTCGCGGATGCGCTGATCCAGCCAGAGACGCCACGTCGGCGCGCGCTCGAGAAAGAACGGAATCGCCGCCTCCGGCCAGATGATCAGATCGACATCGGCGGCCACGCCGAATGAGAGCCGCGCATAGCGCTGCATTGTCTCGTTGAGAAAGGCCGCATCCCATTTTTTATCCTGCGGGATATTGGCCTGTATCAGCGCAACGCTGTGCCCGGGGCTCTCGCCCGGCATCGGCTGCGGCGCTAGCGCGACCAGCAGCAGCGCGGCGATCATGCCGGCCGCGCCGATCCGCCGCTCTCCCGGCGTCAGCAGCGCCGCCAGCGCCGCCGCGATCAATGCCGGCAGCAGGGAGAGCGCATAGACGCCGAACCATGCCGCCCAGCCGATCGCCGGCGTATCGAGCAGCAGATTGCCGAGCGCCGTCCACGGCAGGCCGGTGAAGATATGCCCCCTGAGCCACTCCTCGGCCACTGCCGCGGCCGGAAATGCGAACAGCATCCAGCCTGTGCGCCCGGCCAGCCGCCAGCTCAGCCAGGCCCACAGCATCGGCAACAGCGCCATCACCGCGCCGACCAGCAGCACGCAGAATGCCGCAACCAGCCACGGCAGATGCCCGAATGTGTGCAGCGTCGGGGCGAGCCACCATGCGCCGAAGCCGAACCAGCCGAGTCCGAAGGCAAAGCCGGTCGCCAGCGGCCGGCCGCGCCGAACCAGCCAGAGCCACCCGGTCAGCGCCGGCACGGCCAGCCATATATGATCATAGGGGGAAAATGCGAACGGCATCAGCGCGCCGCACAGCAGCGCCAGCAGCACGGAGAGCAGCGGGCTGCGCATCACCGGGTCAGGACTGCTTGTCTGAGAGGCGCTGAATACGCACCCGGCTGATGCGGCGCGGATCGGCCTCAACTACCTGCACCTGCAGGCCAGCCAGGCGGATGCTTTCGCCGCTGTGCGGGATGCGCCCGAGATGCGCGGTCAGCCAGCCGCCGACAGTATCGAAATCGCCCTGCGGCACGCTGATATCGAGCGCCTCGCACAGCTCCTCGATATGCATGCGCGCCTGCACCATGAAACTGCCGTCGCCGAGCGGACGCAGCTCGCTCTCCTCCTCCTCGCCATCCTCGCCGATCTCGCCTATGATCTCATGCACCAGATCAGGCAGCGTGATCAGTCCGGCCGTGCCGCCATACTCATCGAGCACG
>CAYSMR010000079.1:0-8238 GCA_964432195.1 uncultured Zetaproteobacteria bacterium
GATGTTCGTGCTGGTGCTGATGCTGGCCGAATCGGCCGTTTATGCCGTCACCGGCCAGCCGGTATCGGTCTGGGCGATGGTGATCGCGGCCATCACGGCCGCTTTCGGTTATGCTCCGCTGGTACAGGGCATGCAGCGCGGTCTGGATCGCATCTTCTTCCGCCATCAGCTCGACATGCTCGCCGCCATCCGCCAGCTCGGCGCCGGCGATCTGGCTCAGTTGCCGATCGAGGATGTCGAACGGGCACTGCTAGAGCGCATCTGCAATGTCAGCTATCGCCGTTATGCCGCGCTCGATGAGCGCGCCCTCTCCGACGGCGAATGGTTCGCCTATCCGGCAGATGCGCCCTATATCGAACCCGGTTATCAGGGCGATACGCATCCAGCCTATGCGTTGCGCCTGACCCTGTCGACCGCCAATGGCGAAGCGTGGCTCTGGCTTGGGCCGCGCCGCGACGGCCGTCCGATGGATGCCGAGGAGCGCGCCAGCCTGGAATCGCTGGCCAAGTTCGCGGCGATGAGCCTGGAACATGCGCGCCTGACCCATCAGCAGGCGGAAGCGGCCCGGCTCGATTCGCTATCACGCGTGACCCGTCAGCTGCACTCCCACGATCTGAAAAACCGGCTGCACGACCTGTCGTTTCTGGCCCACCATCTAGGCTCCGGCAAACTCGATGAGGAGGATGTACAGCGAATGCTCAGCGCCATCCGCAAAGTGACCGGCCGCATGCAGACGCTGATGCAGCGCATGTCCGATCCCAACGCGCCGGTCGATCCGCAACTGACGCCGCTGGATCTGGTGGCGCTGCTTCAGGCCAGCATCCGCGAACGGCTGTGGCCGGAGTCGCTCCGGATCGAACAGCATTTCGAGCGCCTTCCGGCCGTGGCCGGCGATGCCGATCTGCTTCAGGGCGTCTTTGAAAATCTCTACGACAACGCAGTGCAGGCGATGCAGGGGCAGGGGGAGATCCACATCGAAACTCGCCTGATCGATGCGGCCGACGGTACGCGCATGGCCGAAGTGCGCGTGCAGGATCAGGGCTGCGGCATGAGCGAGGCGTTTATCCGCCAGCGGCTGTTCCGGCTGTTCGCGACCAGCAAGAGAAACGGTCTCGGCGTCGGACTCTATCTGAGCCGGCGCATCGTCGAGGCGCATGGCGGAACCATTACGGCCGAAAGCGACGGAGCGGGGAGAGGTTCCACCTTCATTGTCCGGCTGCCGTTGTGGCAGGATATCCCGCAGCGCAAGGAGGAGATGGCATGATTAAGCAAACAGTACTGGTCGTCGATGACAACGACATCAACCGCCTGAACCTGAAGCTGCTGCTGAAGGAGTCCTATAACATCCTCGAGGCCGGCGATCTGGAAGCAGCCGATGCGGCCCTCTCCGGCAATCGCGTCGATCTGGTCGTGCTCGACCTGGCCCTGCCGCCGGAGCCCGACAATCCGGAAATCGGCATGGGGTACCTGAAAAAACTGGCGGCAGAGAGCCCCGACACGCCGGTTGTCGTAATCACCGGCCATGACGAGCGCGCGCTGGCGATACGGGCCCAGAAGCTCGGCGCACTGGACTTCTTCGGCAAGCCGTTCGATCCCGATGAGGTCAAGAGCACCATCGATCGCAGCATGGAGGCCCACCGGCAGGCGATGCGCGAGCAGGAGATGCAGCGGGCGCTGGAGACGCGGGTCAACAGCGACCTGCTCGGCGACTCGACTGCGATGCAAACGCTGCGCACACTGATCGCCCAGGTCGCCGCGACGCCGTCGACGGTGCTGATCCGCGGCGAAACCGGCGTCGGCAAGGAACTGGTGGCACGACAGCTGCATGCGGCCAGCCAGCGCACCAAACAGCCGTTTATTGCTATCAACTGCGCGGCGATGAATGTGGAAATGCTCGAATCGGAACTGTTCGGCTATGAGAAGGGCGCCTTTGCCGGGGCCGGCAAGCGCAAGCTCGGATGGTTCGAGCGGGCCAACGGCGGCACGCTGTTTCTCGACGAGGTGGCCGGCATCCCGTTGCCGGTCCAGGCCAAGCTGCTGCGGGCGCTGGAGAGCGGCGAGTTTTCGCGCCTCGGAGGCGAGGCGATAATCCAGACCGATATCCGCCTGATCTGCTCGACCCGCGAGGATCTGGAACAGCTGGTCGCAGCCGGCAAGTTCCGCGACGATCTCTATTACCGCATCCATGTCGTCGAGATTGAGGTACCGCCGCTGCGCGACCATATCGACGACCTGCCGGTGCTGGCCGATGCGATTCTGCTGCGCAAGGCGGCGATGTGCGGCAAGCGCATCGATGCGCTCTCCAATGAGGTGATCGAGCAGCTGTCGCGCTACAGCTGGCCGGGCAATGTGCGCGAACTGGAAAATGTGATCGAACGGGCCGTCGTGCTGGCCGATTCACGGATCGTCGAGTCGATCCCATCGCTAACCGGCCCGCAACTGGCCGGCGACGATAGCGACGATCCGCTGCAACAGTGGTTCCGGCAGCTACCCGACAGCGGTATCCGGGCCGAAAAGGCGGTTGCCGCGTTCGAGCGCCATCTGGTCGAGGCGGCGCTGGAACGCAACCAGCATATCAAGGCCCGTGCCGGCCGCTGGCTCGGTTTCGGCGACCGCGCCAAGGACAAGATGCGCTATCTGTGCGAAAAATACGGCATCGAGGTCAAAGAAAACCTATGAAACGGCTGTCCGGATGGATCATCATTACAACGCTGCTCGGCCTGCTGCCGGTGGCTGGGGCAAACGGAATGGAGGCTGATCAGGACTATCTCTATTACCGCGATGCAACAGTGCCACCGTTCCAGAAATCACGCGAATTCTTCGATATGCCGGACCGTCCGGGCAGCTATGAGGTGACGATGATATCCGAAAACATCGGCCCGCTGACATTCCGCGTCGCGCGCGTGACCGGCGAACAGGAGCGCACAATTGCGCAGCAGCGCAGCTATGATGTCGGCAGCCATGAGTTCCAGACCCGTTTCGACAACCCGAGCGGCAGCGATGACCTGATTGTCGAGATATCCAACTCCAATCCGGTCGGCGCGGCCAAGGTCGCCGTGATCGTCGTCGAATCTCCCGACGATTGACCTGGATATCGGCAGGCAATTGAAATCTGCCGCGGAATCGATAACCCTGTCGCGATGAATCGATTCTGCGCCTCTCTGCTGATGCTGGTGTTACTAAACACCGCATGGAGCGCGTTAGCGCTGGCTGCCGTCCACGCCAGCATGGACGATACCGTACGCATCCATCTGAAATGGAAACACCAGTTCCAGTTCGCCGGTTATTACGCAGCGCTGGAGAAGGGGTTTTTCGCCGACGAGGGGCTCAATGTCCAGCTAATCGAGGGCGGACCGGGCCATGCGCCGATCGATGAGCTACTGGCCGGCGATGTTCAGTATGCTATCGCCGACGCCGGCATCCTGCTCAGTCGGGCTGAAGACAAGCCGGTGGTCGTGCTGGCATCGATCTTTCAGCACTCACCGCAGGTGATCTATACGCGCGACGATATCCATGCCCTATCCCAGCTACGCGGCAAACGGGTCATGATGCAGCATGGCAACCTGACAATCGAGGTGCAGGCAATGCTGAAACAGGCCGGTCTATCTCCGGAAGATTATGTTCGCCAGCCGATCGATGAAATCGACGCCCTGATCGATGGCCACACCGATGCATGGCCGGGTTATAGCACGAATGAAGGCTTCATGCTACGGCAACGGGGTATCCCGTTTCACATGTTCCGACCAGCCGATTACGGCATCGACTTTTACGGTGATACGCTCGTAACCAGTGAAACGGAACTGACCAATCACCCCAAACAGACCGCAGCCGTACGACGGGCGACGATCCGCGGCTGGCAATACGCGCTGGCGCACAAGCAGGAGATCATCCAGCTGATCAAGCAGCGCTACGACAGCCAGCACAAATCCGTTGCCCACCTGCGCTATGAAGCCGATGCGATTAGCAAACTGATGTTCCGTAGCATTGTACCAGTCGGCTTCTCCAACCGGGAGCGCTGGCACAATATTGCGGCCGTATTCGAAACAATGGGACAGCCGATGAACGGCATCGACTGGGACGGCTTCCTCTATCAGAGCGAAACCGGTATGACGAACTGGATCTGGCACTATCGCTACGCGCTGGCAGTCGGCGTGCTGGCACTGCTATTGTTGCTGATGTATCTCTACACGCTGCAGCTGCGCCGAGGCATCCGCCGGCGCACCGCGGAGCTGGAACAGGCCTCTTCCGACTACAAGGATATTCTCGATCATATGCAGGATGCCTACTACCGAGCCAATATCAACGGTGAAATCACCTGGGTATCGCTCGCCTGTGAACGTCAGATGGGCTATGCCCGCCACGAACTGATCGGCAAGCAGCTGGGCACGCTCTATTACGATGATGGCGGATGCGACGAGTTCCTGAAAGCACTGCAGGAGAGCGGTGGCACGCTGGAGCACTATGAGGTTTGTCTGAAACACAAGGATGGCTCGCGACTCTGGTCCGAAGTCAATTCGCAGTTCTTTTACGACAAGGCCGGCAATATTGCCGGCGTCGAAGGCAATGTACGCAATATCAATGAACGCAAACGGGCCGAGCAGGAGAGCAGGGAACTGACCGATCAGCTGCAACAGGCCCAGAAGATGGAAAGTATCGGCGTACTGGCCGGCGGCATCGCGCACGATTTCAATAATCTGCTGGTCGGCGTCATGGGCAATGCTGAACTGGCCATGCTCGATAACCGGCAAGATGAACTGAAAACCTATCTGGAGCAGATTTTCAGATCTGCCAGGCGCGGCGCCGATCTGGTGCGCCAGATGCTGGCCTACTCCGGACAGGGGCATATATCGATGGGAGCGCAGAACTTCAATGATCTGATCCTCGACGTATCCGAACTGCTCGGTACCGTAATCGGCAAACAGATACGGCTGCAGCAGAATCTGATAAACCCGCTTCCCGACGTATACGGCGATAAAAATCAGTTGACGCAGCTAATTATGAATCTGATGACCAACGCCTCTGAAGCAATGCACAACAAGCCGGGCGAGATCCGCCTGCGTACCGGCATCCGTCATCTGGAGCCCCGCGATTTTGCCGCGATGTATATGGCAGCCGATATCCAGGCCGGGAATTTTGTCTTTGTCGAGGTAACCGACTCCGGCTGCGGCATGGACAAGCAGACGCAGCTGCGCATTTTCGATCCGTTTTTCACAACCAAGGAGAGTGGCAGCGGGCTGGGCCTGGCTGCGCTGCTCGGCATCGTACGCAGCCATGGCGGTACGCTGTCGCTGCAGAGCGAACTGGGCAAAGGCTCCTGCTTTACCATCTATCTGCCGGCAATGGATGCATCGTCGCAGGATGATACGGTGCAAACAGAAGAGTTCTCCACACCGCCTGAACTGCCCGGATCGGTACTGGTTGTTGATGATGAAGAGACGGTCCGCGACGTCGCACAACGGCTGCTGGAGCGCGAGGGGGTACGGGTACTACTCGCCTGTGACGGCGCCGAGGCTGTCAAGGTCTTTCGCCGCCACGCTGATGAGATCGCGCTGGTATTGATGGACCTGACAATGCCGGAGATGGACGGCGAACAGGCTTTCCACGCCATTCGCGCGATTCGAACCGATGCCACGGTGATCCTGAGCAGCGGCTTTTCCGAAAGCGAGGCAGTCACCCGGCTAAATCGGGTCGGTTTGGCCGGCTTTATCCGTAAACCCTATACGCGCCAAATCTTGCTGGATGAAATATCCAAACTGGGTATCGCCAGTATCGAAACACCATGATCGCGAAAACACCCTCCGATAAACTGAAAACGCGCACCTTCAGTTTCAACAAGGCGGAACTGAGACGAAAAATGTTTCTGTTTGGCGCTGCAGCCGGTACACTGATAGGCGCCATTTCGGCGTGGCTGGACTGGCAAAATGATCTACTATCCTCACTGCCACAGGATCTGATACTGGTACTGGTTCTGATTCCACTGTTTGTCTGGGCCAGAAATACCAGTGATCCGTCTCCGCCGGCCAGAGTCGGCATGCTGGTATTTTCGCTCTCTTTCATCCCCAGCATTCCGAACGAACTGCTGCAGATGCCGATTTTCCTGCTCTGGCTGCCGGCCATTCCCCTGCTCTCGTTTTATTTTTTCGGCTTCCGCGAAGGCGTGATCTGGTCACTCGCATTTATCGCAATGGTGCTGGCAGAGTCAGCCTGGGTCATTGCCGGCGCTCAGCTATTCGAGCATGAAGTCATGTTTGTTGTCGGTATCATGGTCTATCTGTTTCTCGGCGCGACAGCTGCCGCATTCCAGTACATGGTGGAAGGTTTTGAACAGCAATTGCTGGCCGAGGCGGAACAGAAACAGCAGGACAATGTCCGCATCGCTGAAATGCAAAAACTCGAGAGCATTGGCCTGCTGGCCGGTGGCATTGCGCACGACTTCAACAACCTGCTGGTCGCGATCATGGGCAATGCCGAGCTGGCCATGCTTGATGCGCCGCCAAATCAACCCGAGCAGCACTATCTGGATAACATCCTGCGCGCTGCGCGCCGCGGCGCCGGACTGGTCGGCCAGATGCTCGCCTATTCCGGTCAGGGACAGATCTCGATGGGCATCCATAACCTGAACGAACTGATCCTCGACGTATCCGAGCTGATGCATACCGTCGTCGGTAAACAAATCCGCCTGAGCAAGCAGCTCGATCAGCACCTGCCGAATATCTACGGTGACAAAAACCAGCTTACCCAGCTGATGATGAACCTGCTGACCAATGCCTCGGATGCGATGGATGGCAAGCCCGGCGAGATCAGCCTGCGCACTGGCGTACGTCGGCTCGGGCCAGACGATTTTGCCGACATGCATACACTGACCGGCAGCCCTGAGCCCGGCACTTTCGTCTATCTCGAGGTGAAGGACTCCGGCTGTGGCATGGATGCAGCCACGCAACAGCGCATTTTCGATCCATTCTTCACAACCAAGCAGACCGGCACCGGCCTGGGACTGGCCGCGCTGCAGGGCATTGTACGCAGTCACCACGGCACGATGTCGCTGGTCAGCGCGCCGGGCAAGGGGAGCTGTTTTACAATCTATATACCGCAATTCGACGGGCAGGCCGCCCGCCCCGCCGCCAACACTGATGTCTGCGATACGCCGTTGCGCATCCACGGCGCAGTACTCGTCGTTGATGATGAGGAGGACGTGCTCGATATCGCCCGCAGGCTACTGGAGCGGGAGGGAGTTGCCGTGCTGACAGCGCATGACGGCGCCGAGGCCGTGCGCCTGTTTCAGCAGTATTCCGACGAAATTGCATTGGTATTGATGGACCAGACGATGCCGGTCATGGATGGCGAGCAGGCATTCCACGCCATCCGCAAGATCCGCCCAGATACTGTGATTATTCTGAGCAGCGGCTTCCCGGAATGCGATGTCGCTGAACGGCTACAGCAATTCGGTTTAAACGGGTTTCTGCGCAAACCTTATCGGCGCAATGCCCTGCTGAGCGCGATCAGCAAGCATCGCCCGCACTTGGATTCCTAACTCTCCATCCCTATATAAATCCTTGATCGCTACAGACCCGTGACGATGAAGGAGAGACAACGATGGACATGAATCGCATGACGCAGAAGGTGAATGAGGCCATTGCCGCTGCCCAGCAGCTGGCAATACGTATGAGTCATCAGCAGGTGGATATCGAACATCTGCTGGCCGAACTGCTGGCCCAAGAGGACGGGCTGGCGCCGCGCCTGCTCGAGCGAGCCGGCGTTTCGCTCGAGGCATTCAAAACAGCGGTACAGGATGCGCTGGCCCGGCGACCGAAAGTCAGCGGCAGCGCCATCGAGGCGGACAAAGTCTATATCACCCAGCGCCTGCAGCAGCTCATCGTCAAGGCTGGCGATGAAGCCGCGAAAATGCAGGATGAATATATCTCCGTCGAACATCTGCTGCTGGCGATGATCGACGAGGGCGAGGACGAGGGCGGCGACGCCGGTAAAATCTTCAAAACCCATGGCATCACGCGCGCCCGTTTCCTGAAGGTGCTCAGTCAGGTACGCGGTCATCAGCGCGTCACCACCGATGCGCCGGAATCCCAGTATGAAGCGCTGAAGAAATACGGCAACGATCTGGTCGAACTGGCTAAGGAGGGTAAACTCGATCCGGTGATCGGCCGCGATGAGGAGATCCGTTCGGTCATCCGTATTCTGTCGCGTAAAACAAAGAACAACCCGGTCCTGATCGGTGAACCC
>CAYSMR010000080.1:0-8197 GCA_964432195.1 uncultured Zetaproteobacteria bacterium
TGACCGGCATGCGGAAATCGGTAATGATCAGATCGAACTGCTGCTCCGGATCGCGGAACAGCTCCAGCGCCTGCTGACCGTTTTCGGCCAGCGTCGACTGGTGATGCAGGCGACTGAGCATGGCCTGATGAATCTTGAGAATATCGGGCACGTCATCGACCAGCAGCACGCGGCACGGGAGGGCGTGCGGATAGGCCTGCCGCCCCGGCCTGCTCAATGGCGCCGCAGAAGCTGTGCTGTCGTTCGCATCCGCGCTCGCACTGTTTTCCTCGCTCTCTGCGATATGGGGCGGCAGATAGATTGTGAAGCGGGTCTCCTTGCGCGGCTCCGATGCGACTTCGATCCGGCCGTGGTTGCGCTTGACGATGCGCTGGACCATTGTCAGTCCGAGGCCGGTGCCGCCGCGGCCGAACTTGGATGTCCAGAACGCCTTGAACACCTTCTCCATATCCTCGGATCGGATGCCGACGCCGTTATCCGAAACGCGCAGGCGCATGCACGGGTGGCCCGGTTTGGCGAGCGGATGGTCGCTGATGCTGCTGATACGCACATGGATCTGCCCCCGATCATTGCTGATGGCCTGCATCGCATTATTGATCAGATTCATCAGGATCTGCTCGATCTCGACCAGACTGATCGCGACATCATGCAGCGGCGCGTCAATCTGGCAGACCAGCTTGATATGCGGCGGCATCTGCAGCCGGGCCAGTCCCATGATATTCTCCAGCGGCTGCAGCAGCTGATCGCCCGGCGTGAAGGCGGGCAGCGTATCGCTCTCGCCGTTTTGGCTCAGTTTCAGCAGATGGGTGATCAGTTCCGAGCCGCGATCGCCGGCGGCGATAATAGCGCCGAGCTGCTGGCGGGCCGATTCATCATGGATGCTCATCTGTAGTACTTCGGCATAGCCGATCATATTGGTCAGCACATTGCGAAAATCGTGTACGATGCCGGCCACCAGCGTGCTCATGTACCCTTGTCTGTGTACCGACTCCAGCTCCTCCTGCATGCTCTCGCGGGCCGAGATATCAAGCATGAAGCAAACCCCGATCCAGCGCTGATGCCAGCGCATGCGGATCGCGGAACACTGCAGCTTCAGCATATTGCCGCAGGCATCGCGGCTGCGGATATACATATGCTGCGCGCTGTTCATCTGCTGCTCCCGGTCCGGGGTGAATACGGCCCGGCAGAAGTGAATCATCTCCTGCGCATCTTCAGGCAGTACAAGCGCATCGGCTCCGGCGCCGACCAGATCATCCCGGTCACGCAGGAAGGTCTGCTTGACGGCGCTGTTGACATAGAGAATGCGCGGCAGCTGTTCGTCATTGAGCTCGAATGTGAAGACCGGCAGCGGTCCCTTGTTGAGCAGGTTGTGAGCGCTTTCTTCAGCCTCCATGCGGCCCTTGAGCGCCTCCTCGGCCCGCTGACCAATCAGATAAACGTAAAGCGGAATCACCAGCAGCGTGCCGAGCTGCCAGAACAGCAGGCTCTGATCTATTGCGGCGTGCAGCTGGAAACGGGCATAGGCCAGCATTGTCAGCATGCCGATCAGGCTCAGTATTTGCGTATACAACAGCAGCGTATTGCCGAAACGAAAGCCGTTGCCGAGAATAATGACCAGATAGAGGAAAAAGATACCGCTGCTCTGGCCGCCGTCGATCAGCATACTGAAACTGACGACGATGACATCGAGTAACGGAAACAGCAGGCAGCGGAATGCCGAGAGCGGCGTGCGGCGGATCAGCGGAATCGAGATCAAATTGACCAGAAAATAGATCGACGTGATGCTCAGAAATGCGGTTCTATACGTTGCGAATTCGGTCGCGTGCAGCATCAGATAGAGCAGTCCGGCGCAGGCGAATGCCAGGCGCGCATAGGTCTGGCCGATCTGGGCCTCAGTCAGCGACTGACCGCTCAAGCGCGCATGTTTAAGCAACCAGTGCTCGATAATATACTGACCCGGCATTGCCCCTCCAATAAAAATCAGCAGCTCCTTGGCAGGAGTTCGAACGACCGGCGCTGCGCGCTCATCCTGTCAACCCAGCCAACAGTTTATCCGCGCAGGCAGAAATCGTCCAGTTACGCCCCAGCAGCGCCGGACATACTTTTCCCGTATCTCTGTGCTAGAGTGCGCGCCAATGCGTTACCCGGCCCGCATTGGCGGCCGGACTGTTCAGGAGAGAGTATGTTGTATATTGCCGTGCGGGCTGCGAGAAGGGCGGGAGATCTGATTGCCCGTGCCTATGATGACCGAGACGGGCTGAAGATCAGCCGCAAATCCGATCGCGATTATGTCACCGAAGTGGACCAGCGCGCGGAAGCGCTGATTGTCCGCGAGATCGCGCATCATTATCCGGATCACGGCATCGTCGCCGAGGAATCGGAGCCGCGCAACCCCGATGCGCCGATCCAGTGGTATATCGATCCGCTCGACGGTACGACCAACTTTATTCACGGCTATCCGCACTTTGCCGTATCGATTGCCGCGTTCAAGAACGGCAAGCCGATGCTGGCCGTGATTCATGACCCGATCCGTGATGAGACCTTCGAGGCGCGCAATGGCGGCGGCACTTTCCTGAATCGCAGACGGCTGCGCGTCAGCAGCGAGAAGCGGCTTGAACATGCGCTGTTCGCCTCCGGCATCGCCTCCTACCGCCGTGACTCACTGGATCTGTTCCAGCAGCGCATGGATGTCTGCATGCGCGCGATGGACGGCTATCGCCGTGGCGGCTCGGCGGCGCTGGATCTCGCCTATGTCGCGGCAGGGCGGCTGGATACCTATTGGGAAGCAGGGCTGCAGTCATGGGATATCGCCGCCGGCCTGCTGCTGGTGCAGGAGGCCGGCGGTCTGGTGACCGGGCTGGACGGCGCCAGCGTCGAGCTGGAGCGGGGCGACGTGCTGGCATCGAATCCGCATCTGCACAGCCAGATGATTCGCCTGCTGAAGGTTTAAACAGCAGATTTAAACCGGGCTGTTGCTCAGTGGCCCTCGCGTTTGAGCAGTAGAAACAGCGCCAGGCCGCCGAATACCAGACTGGGCAGCCAGGCTGCGAATGCGGCAGGTAGATGATCGCTGCCGGCCAGCAGATGACCGGCGTTGCCGATCACATAGAAGAGCAGCCCCAGCGCGATGGTTAGCGCTAGTCCCCACGAGGCGCGGCTGTTGCGATCACCGCTGCCGATGCACAGTGCCGCGGCCAGAATCACCATCAGCAGGCAGGCCAGCGGCGCCGAGAATTTCCGGTGCAGCGCATAGACATAGGCGCCGGCATTCAGGCCGGCCTGCTGCAGATCATCGATATAGCGATAGAGCTCGAAAAAATCCATATGGCGGGGCTTCGGCAAAGCGCTAGTCTCCGGCCCGGCAGTGGATTCCAATGTCAGCGTTTGCCGCTGCTTCAGCAGCATCCCCTCGCTGGCTGACGGGGTGCTGATATTCACGTCGCGCATTCGCCACGCTCCGTCGTGGTAACTGGCGCGGGCGCTGTCGATCCGGCGCAGCCATTCACCGCGCAGCCCGGTCTCGATCATTGTCAATGCGAACTGGTTATCAGCCAGCGGCGTCAGGCGAAAAAAACGATGCCCGTCTTTCAGCCACTGCACGCCGTGATGGGCGCTCTGCTTGTGCTGGATATTGACCCGCTCGATACTGTCCAGCCGCTGGTTGGTGATCGGCGTGATCCACTCGCCGATCATAAAGCTGAACAGAGCGGCCAGCGTTGCGACGGCCAGCAGCGGCGCCAGCACCTTGTTGATGCCGAGGCCTGCGGCGCGCAGCGCGACCATTTCGTGATGGCGGGAGATCTCGATCAGATAGACGCTGGCGCCGATCAGCACGATTATCGGCATAAACTCGGACATCATGAACGGGATTTTCAGCAGCATGTACTCGGCCATCAGTTGCGGCGTCAGTCCGCGCCCGAGATAGCGCGCCTTGTCGAATGACTCGATAATCACATAGATCGCCAGCAGCGTCGCCATGATCATCAGCGATCGACTCATGCAGCCGGAGAAGATCCATCGAAAAATGACTGGCATCGGCTCAGTCTAGCGATGAATGCGCGAGGAGGGGAGCCCCGCGCATCAGACCTCCAGCTTCAGTGGCAGTCCCCGCCTGGCCGCTTTCTGCTCATAGCGCCAGGCGCGCCAGGCGATCCAGATCTTTTTCAGCGGCAGCATATGCACCGGCTGCCGCCAGACATCAAAATCGATGGCCCGCAGCTGGCGCAGATAGGCGTAGTAGATCGATCCCATCACCAGCGACGGGCGCAGGCTGACGCGATCCTCGGCCGGCAGGGTCGCCAGCGCCTGCCGGTAAGCAGCTTCGGCCTTGTCGGCATATTCGGACAACAGCGCGCGCATCTCCGCGCCGCAGCCACCATCACTGAATGCCTGATCGGGTACGCGGTGACGAATCCGGTCCGCCTGCGGCAGATAGATGCGTCCGATGCGGGCATCCTCGGCGACATCGCGGAGGATATTGGTCAGTTGCAGCGCTTCGCCGAGCGAGGTCGCGAAATCGCGGGATTTGCGGTTACGATAGCCGAAGATCTCGATGCTGAGCAGGCCGACGACACCGGCAACGCGGTAGATATAGAGGGAGAGGTCGGAGCCGTTCAGCATCGGCTTGCGCAGAATATCGGTCAGCATGCCGTCGAGGATTTCGACCAGCAGCTCCTCATCAATCGAGAAATGCGCGGCCGCCCAAGCCAGTTCGCGGCCAACCGGATGCTGCGGCGCGCCGGTAAAGGCGCGCCCGAGCTCTTCGCGCCAGAAGGCCAGCTTGGGCAGCGCCACCTCCTGCTCCCGGATCTCGTCGGCGATATCATCCACCTCCCGGCAGAATGCGTACAGCGCCATAATAGCCCGGCGCTGATCTTCGGGCAGGAACAGAAACGCGTAGAAGAATGACGAGCCGGAACCGCGCGTCTTGTCGCGGCAATACTGTTCGGGCGTCATCGGCGCGTCCGGGGTGGCAGCAACGCGCTGACGAGGACCGGCAGGATCAGCCGCCGCCACTGGGCCTTGTTGATCGTGATGCGTTGGTTCAGGGGGGCCTCCAGTTGCTCGATGCAGTTCAGTATATGACGGCCGCCGTGCAGCGTGGCGGCAATCTGCAGCCGCAGCCGGAACGGAATCATCGCCAGCAGCGCCTCGCCCTGATCGAGCATGGCGCGCGTTTCGGCAATCGCATGCGCCAGTACGCTTCGCAGCGCCGGGCGCGGCGTATCGCCGTCCAGCAACTGTTGACCGCTCAGGCCGGCGGACTGCAGCCACTCCTCGGGCAGATAACAGCGTCCGTTCGGCAGGTCGATGCTCAGATCCTGCCAGAAATTAATCAGCTGCAGCGCGCTGCATATCTTGTCCGAGCAGTAGATCGCATCGGATTGATGGATGCCGTGCAGCTGCAGCATCAGCCGGCCGACCGGATTGGCCGAATGGCGGCAATAGAACAGCAGTTCGTCCAGCGTCGCATAGGCATGGATCGTCACATCCATGCGGAATGCAATCAGCAGATTATCCAGCTCCTCGATATCGAGCCCATGCGTGCGGATCACATCGCCCAGCGCCCGAAAGACAGGATGATCGATGCCGGACTCCTGTTCGCAGCGCTCCAGCAGCGTCTCCCACGCATCGAGCTGCTTGAGCCGGGTTTCGGCGCTCGCATCGCCCTCATCGGCCAGATCATCGGCGTGGCGGGCGAATGCGTAGATCGCCGCAACGGCCGGGCGCAGATCGGCCCGCAGCAGTTTCGAGGCGGTCGGAAAATTCTCGTAGTGATGCTGTGCGATATCCAGACAATGTTGATAGGCTTGCGTCAATTCAACGGGCTGGCTGGCTGAGGCTTGCATGCCGGCATGGTGGCGGCGCAGCATGCTTTCCGCAACCATTGCGTCGCACGATTCAGCCTGCGGGGAGCGCATAGTGACAATATCGGAACATCATAACGGCAAACGGGTTGTTGTGATCGGCGGCGGCGTGATCGGCTGCCTGACCGCGCTCTGCCTGAGCCGGCTCGGGGCCAGCCCGATCGTACTGGAGAAGGGGAGAAGCGGGCGCGAATCATCGTGGGCCGGCGCAGGTATCCTCTGTCCGATTCACCCGTGGCTCTACCCGGACAGTTTCACGCGCCTGATCGATGACAGCCTGGCCCGCTATCCGGCCCTGAACGAGCTGCTGCTGGAGATGACCGGCATCGAGATCGAGTGGCGCAGATCAGGTCTGCTGATTCCGCTCTTTGCCGATGACCGGATCCATCACCGCGATGATGCACAGGCCTGGTCGGCGCGCTTCGGCTGGCGCGTGCAGGAGCTGGATCGAAGCGAGGCGCGGGCGTGTGAAGCGGCGCTGTCGCCGGATCTGGACGGCGCGCTGTTGTGGCCCGATGTCGGGCAGGTGCGCAATCCGCGGCTGCTGGCCGCCGTGCGGAAGGCGCTGGAGGTTGCCGGCGTGCCGGTGCGGGAACAGGCCGAGGTAGTCGGCGTGGAGTGCGATGGCTTGGTGGAGGACGGGCGCGGAGCGGTCACAGGCGTGCGCCTGGCCGACGGTACAAGAGTGGCGGCAGATGCGGTGCTGCTGGCTGCGGGCAGCTGGAGCGGCGAGCTGGCGGAGCAGATCGGATTGTCGTTGCCGGTCGAGCCGGTCAAGGGGCAGATCGTGCTGCTCAGGGATGAGCCCGGTCTGCTGAAACATATTATCAAGCATGACGATGCCTATCTGGTGCCGCGCGATGACGGTCATATTCTGGTTGGCGCCAGTATGGAGCGGGTCGGTTTCCAGCGCGGTACCAGCGATGATGTCGTAAACCGGCTGCTGCAAGCGGCGTATCGCATTGCGCCGGGGCTGAAGTGCGCCGACATCGTTCAGCAGTGGATGGGATTCCGCCCCGGTACGCCCGACGGCATGCCGTATCTGGGCCCGGTTGAGCGCTATCCCGGCTTGTGGGTTGCAACGGGCCACTATCGCAACGGCGTCGCGCTGGCGCCGGGAACGGCCGAGCTGATGAGCCGCTGGATCCTCGGTGAAGCCCCGGCGCTCGATCTCTCCGACTTCCGGGTGGAGCGGCCGCCGGTCGCGCGAAGCCGGGTTGGCTTTCCCGATTGAGCGGCGCAGCCGGCATGGAAGCTTGCGCAACAAGCAGAGCGCCGACGCCGTCATGGATTACGCTGCCGCCGCAACAGCAGCCCTATCCGACGCTGCTCGAATTCTTCGACCGGCGCTTTCCGTTTGTCGGGCGCGATGTCTGGGCAGCGCGGCTGCGCCAGGGCAAGGTTTGCGATGAGCAGGGGAGGGCGGTCGATATCAATACGCCGTACCAGATCAATGCCCGGCTGAGCTATTTTCGCGAGGTCGAACACGAACCGCGGATCCCGTTTCAGGAGCAGATCCTGTTTCATGACCGGGATATCCTGATTGCCGACAAGCCCCATTTTCTGCCGGTGACGCCGTCCGGTCGCTATGTCAATGAGTGACTGTTGCACCGGCTGCGTCGCGCCACCGGCAATGATCAGCTGGTGCCGGCCCACCGGCTCGACCGGGATACGGCGGGACTGGTGCTGTTCAGCTGCCGCAAAAGCAGTCGCCATCGCTGTTTCGAGCTGTTTCGCGAGCAGCGGATCGGCAAATACTATGATGCCGTTGCAACGGCTGCCGTCAGCAACCGACCGGCGCGAGTGGCTGATCCGCAGTCGCATCGAGCGCGGCGATCACGGGCTGTTCCGGCTCGAACCGCTGACCGGCAAGACGCATCAGTTGCGCCTGCATATGCAGCAGATCGGTTCGCATATTATCGAGGATCGCTTCTATCCGGAATTTCAGCCGCCGTCCGATCCGCCGGACTATGCATCGCCGCTGCAGCTGCTGGCCCGTGATCTCTGTTTCAGGCATCCGACCAGCGGTACTACGATGCATTTCTGCAGCCGGCAGTCGCTGCAGTGGTGAGCGGCATACCCTGCGCCCTGCGCGATCGGTTGTGGCTAAGGAGGTGCTGATTTATTGCCATCCTGGCAATGCAGTCCGCTCAGGCAAAAGCACGGTTTCGCCATCGCTTACAAATCAGGCGCATACGCGCCTGATTTGATTCGCGGCTTCCTGCCGCTCATCTGTCGGCGGCATAGCCGTCTTATTCATCTATCCTGATGAATCATGGCAGGCCGTCCATAGCCTGCGTGGAAACGCTGACATTCAGCGCTTCCCTAAG
>CAYSMR010000081.1:0-7902 GCA_964432195.1 uncultured Zetaproteobacteria bacterium
GATTTTATTATGGAGTTGCTGGCTGCGGCCTCGATCTGCGCGGTTCACCTCTCCCGTTTTTCCGAGGAGCTGATCCTGTGGATGAGCGCCCAGTTCAGCTTTATCGATCTGCCCGATGCCTTCTGCACCGGTTCGTCGATTATGCCACAGAAGAAGAATCCGGATATGCCGGAGCTGGTACGCGGCAAGAGCGGGCGCATTATCGGCGGTCTAGTGGCGATCCTGATCACGGTCAAGGGGCTGCCGCTGGCCTACAACAAGGATATGCAGGAAGACAAGACGGCGATTTTCGATGCCTTCGACAATCTCGAGGGCTGCCTGCGCGTGTTCGGCGATATGCTGCCGGGCATGCAGGTGAACCGCGAGACGATGCGCCGGGCTGCAGCCTCGGGATTTGCGACCGCGACCGATCTGGCCGATGCGCTGGTGCGCGCCGGCGTGCCGTTCCGCGAGGCGCATGCCATTGTCGGCAAATCGGTGGCCCACTGTATTCGCGAGCAGATCGAGCTGCATCAGATGGATGCCGCCGCCTGCGCCGATATTGACCCGCGTCTGACGACCGATATGGTGCGCGCGCTGTCGGTCGAAGCCTGTGTCGCGGCCCGCGACCATATCGGCGGTACGGCGCCGGCGCAGGTGCATAGGCAGGTGCAGGCATGGCGACAACGACTGGAGGGCTGCGGATGAGCAGACTGTTTCAATATCGCGCCTGGCGACATGGCGTCTGGCTGCTGCTGGCTCTGCTGGCGCTGGGCGGCTGCGGTCGCAAGGAGATGCCGCAGCCGGTGGTTGCGCCATCCGACAAGCCGCAGCTGGTCGATCTACAGTATGAGCAGGCCGGAAATGTGCTGAAGCTGACCTTCATATTGCGCGGCAACCCGGCCGGGGTCGGTTATCAAATCGACCGTACCCGGATTGATCCGTATTGCCAGTGCCCCGGCTTCTGGCGGCGATATACCGAGCAGGCAGCACTGCCGGATCTGGCCAACCGCAAGCATAAGCGGATCATTAATCTGAAAACCGACAAGGTCGAATATCTGTTCCGCATGCGCGCAGTCGACCTGAATGGCAATTTCGGGCCGTGGAGTAGGTCGATCCGCGCTCGCGGCGTGGATCTGTTTCACAAGTGAGCCGGGATGCGCAGACAGAACAGGTGCGTCTGGCGCAGCTGGGGGCCTATCCGTTTGAGCGGCTGAAAACGCTGTTTGCAGGACGTACGCCGAATCCGGAGCTGGAGCCGATCGATGCCGGCGCCGGCGAGCCGCGGCTGCCGCTGCCGTCGTTTGTCGCGCCGACGCTGACATCCAGCCTGGACGGCTTCTCCAAATACCCGTCTACGCCCGGTTCGCCGGCGCTCAGGCAGGCGATTGCCGGTTGGCTGCAGCGGCGCTTTTCGCTCTCCGCCGTTGATCCGGATCGTCAGGTGCTGGCGGCCAACGGCACCCGCGAAGCGCTGTTTGCGATTGCGCATGCGCTGATCAACCCGGAGGCTGAGCGCAAGCCCTATGTGTTGATGCCCAATCCGATGTATCAGATCTATCTGGGCGCGGCCCGGACGGCCGGGGGCGAGCCGCTGTTTCTGCCCTGTACCGCGGAGAGCGGCTTTGCGCCAGATCTCGATGCCGTCGATGCCGATACCTGGCGCAATACCGCGCTGGTCTATGTCTGCTCGCCCTCCAATCCGACCGGCTGGATCGCCGATGCAGCCTATTTCGAGCGGCTACTGGCGCTGGCCGACGCATACGATTTCTATATTGTCTCCGACGAGTGTTATTCGGAGATCTACTGGCAGCAGCGCCCGGTCGGTCTGCTCGAGGTGGCTGAATCGCTCGGGCGCGACGGCTTCAGTCGTTGTTTGGTGATGAATTCGCTCTCCAAGCGCTCGGCACTGCCCGGCATGCGTTCCGGCCTGATTGCCGGCGATACTGCACTGATCAAACGATTCGCCAGGCTGCGCAGCTATACCGGGCCGGCGACGCCGTTGCCGTTGCAGGCTGTGGCCGCCGCAGCCTGGTCGGATGAGGCGCATGTCGAGCAGCATCTGGATGTCTACCGGCGCAGCCTGCAGGCCTTTTTCGATATTTACGGCGGCGATATTCCGGCCGGTTCGTTTTTTGTCTGGCTGCCGGTGGCCGATGACGAGGCCTTTGCGCTGGCCGCCTATGAACAGCAGGCGGTGACCGTGCTGCCCGGCTCCTATCTGGCTGCGACGGCTGCCGACGGCAGCAATCCCGGCGCGGGCTATATCCGCGCCGCTCTGGTGGACGGACCGGCATCCGCCGCCGAACTTGCGCGCCGATTGCGCGCCGTCAGGATGTAAACATGCAGATACCCGATCATATCGCAGACAGATTGCGCGAACTGGCCGCCGCCGGCCGCACGCTGAACTGCTATATCTACGATACCGCGGCAATGCGCGCCAAGATCGCCGCTCTGGCCGCGATGATGCCGGCCGGCGTCGAGGTCTTTTATGCGATGAAGGCCAATCCGCATCGCGCCTTTCTGCAGGCGGCGCTGGATGGCGGCGCGCGCGGCATCGAGATTGCGAGCCTGGGCGAGGCCGAGAAGGCCGTTGCGGCCGGTTTCATGCCGCAGCAGCTGATCTATACCGGCCCCGGCAAATCGCCGGAGGAGCTGCGCTGGGCCGTCGAGCGCGGCATTCGCACCGTGCATGTCGAGTCGCTGACCGAGGCGCACCGGTTGAATGCGATTGCCGGCGCGGCCGGCCGCAAACAGGATATCTTGCTGCGCATCAATGCTAATTTCGACATCCATGAAGCGCAGACAACGTTCTCCGGCGGCTCGAAGAAGTTCGGCATCGACGAGGAGCAGCTTGATATCGCGCTGCCGCAGCTGCTGGCGCTGGAGCATCTGAATTTCCGCGGCCTGCATGTCTATGCGGCATCCGGCGTGCTCAATGTCGCCGACCTGCTGAAAAACTGCGAGCTGGTATTCGGCATGGCGCGGCAGATCGAGCGCGATTACGATGGCGCGCTGTGCGATATTATCGATTTCGGCGGCGGCTTCGGCGTCGATTACCTAGAGAGCGGTCACGATTTCGATCCGCAGGCCTACGCCGACGGTCTGAAGCAGCTGATTGCGCAATACGGCTTTGACGGGCGCACATTCTTTCTCGAGCTGGGGCGCTATCTGGCGGCCGATTCGGGCTGGTTCTGTACCGAGATCCTCGATATCAAGGTGTCGCGCGGCAAGAAGCAGGTGATCTGCGCCGGCGGCATCAACCATTTTCGCCGTCCGGCGGCGTTGTCAATCAACCATCCGATGGCGGTGCTGCGTTTGGCGCGGCCGCCGCTGTTCGACGGGCAGGTGTCGGTGTGCAATGAAGCGGTCTATTTCGGCGGCCCGCTCTGTACCGGCGCCGACAAGCTGGCCAATGATGTGCATATCGAGGCGGCCGATATCGGCGATATCGCCGTGTTCGGGCTGGCCGGCGCCTACGGGCTGAGCATGTCCAACACCGAATTTCTCAGCCACGCGCGGCCGGCCGAGATCGTACTGTAGTCGCCTCCGGCGCGGTTGGGCTGGATTGTGCCGCGCGCGACGATATAATTCTTTGGCAAACAGAAGGGAGTTGAATCCATGAACCATTTACAGCAAGCCATCGAGAGCGCCTGGAATAACCGGGCCGAGTGGGATATGCGCTCGGCCAGCGCCGAGATCCGCGATGCGGTCACGCATACGATCCAGCTGCTGGATGACGGAGGCGTGCGCGTCGCCGAGAAGGATGCCGATGGCAACTGGGTGACGCAGCAGTGGCTGAAAAAGGCCGTGTTGCTCTATTTCAAGCTGCATGATAATCAGGTGATCAACGGCGGCGCTACCAACTACTATGACAAGGTGCCGCAGAAGTTCGCCCACTGGGGCGAGGATATGTTCCGCAAGGGTGGCATGCGCGTCGTGCCGCCGGCCACGGTGCGCAAGGGCGCCTATATCGCGCCGAAGGTCGTGCTGATGCCCTCGTATGTGAATGTCGGCGCCTATGTCGATGAGGGGACGATGGTCGATACCTGGAGCACGGTCGGCTCCTGCGCCCAGATCGGCAAGAATGTGCATCTCTCCGGCGGCGTCGGCATCGGCGGCGTGCTCGAGCCGTTGCAGGCCGCGCCTACGATCATCGAGGACAACTGCTTCATCGGCGCGCGTTCCGAGATTGTCGAAGGCGTTGTCGTGCGTGAGGGCGCGGTGATCTCGATGGGCGTCTATATCGGTCAGTCGACCCGCATCTACGACCGCGAAACCGGCGAGACCCATTTCGGTGAAGTGCCGCCCTATTCGGTGGTTGTCTCCGGTTCGATGCCGGGCAAGTCCGGCGGGCCAAATCTCTACTGTGCCGTGATTGTGAAGAAGGTGGATGAGCAGACCCGTTCCAAGACCGGAATTACCGAGCTGCTGCGCACCTGATCAGGCACTGATGGTCCGAGTTGATCTCCTGCCAGATCCGTGTTGTTTGTGATCGGATGAACCAGAGGAGGAGGACGATATGCCATTGAAGAAGCTGGAATCGAGTATTGAGATCAACCGTCCGATTGAGGAGGTGATCACCTTTGTTGATGACAACAATAACGATCCGATGTGGCAGACATCGGTGCTGGAGTCTGAGAAGGTCAGCAACGGCCCGGTCGGCGTCGGCACGATCTATCACGTCAAGGAGAAGTTCCTCGGGCGGGTGATCGAGCAGGACTGGGAGGTGACGGCGCGCAACGAGGATGGCAGCGCCTGGGCGGCCCGCAGCAAGGCCGGTCCGTTCCCGATGGAGACGACGATGCAGTTCGAGGCGAGCGAAAACGGAGGCACCCGAGTAACGCGTACACTGAGCGTCGATGTCGGCCGCTTCTTCAAGGTCGCATCGCCGGTGGTCGGCCATATCGCCCAGCGCGAGATGGATATGGACTTCGCAAATCTGAAAGAGCTGCTCGAAGCCCTCGACTGACGCGCCGTTTGGAATACTGAACCAAACAGGCCGGCAGTATCGCTGCCGACCTGTTTGGTTTAACGTGAATGAATCAGCGGGTCCCTAAACAGACATTAACCCTTTTTCCATGCGCTGTTTAACGCGTTTCGGGTATGCTGCGCCGCACCGTTTCAATGCGGATTGTACGAGTCAGGGAGATTGAGATGTTCAGAGCACTGTTATTGATAACCACGTTGATGGGCGGCCAGTTCGCGTTCGTATCGAACGCGAACGCTGCGGATATTATGCAGTGGCTGGAGGAGCATGCCGTGAGCGTGTCGCCTGCCAGGCATGCGGCCGCGCCGGCCGATGCGGCGCAGCTGCTGACACTGGAGAAGGGCCAGCATGAGATGTATCCGCAGCCGTCGCCGGATGGGCGCTGGCTGCTGACCGTGACCTGGCAGGGCAAGGATGCATGGGTGTCGCGCCGCTCCAGCGAGAATGGCGATCCGGTCAATCCGGTGACATTCGATGCGCGGGCGCTCGATTCGATTCACTGGCGCGGAGACGGCAAGGTCTATTATCTCTCCGCCCGCGCCGGCGGCCTGGGGCTGTGGGAGAAGATTTCGGATGGGGAGGGGATGCAGCGCCGGCTGATGCGCCTTTCCGGCCTGTTGACCCAGCCGCTGCTGCTGGCCGACGGCAGCCTGATTGCGACGCGACTGAAGCCGCTGCGAAAGACGGTTCGGCAGACGACATCCCGGCAGACACGGCGCAGCAAGCATGATGACTTCAACAACTGGGAGTTTCCCGGCTTCTCGGCCGAGATTGTCCGCATCGACAAGCAGGGTGAGGCGCGGGTGCTGGCTGACGGCGTGAATCCGGCGCTGTCGCCGGATGGCCGCTGGATCGCATTCGCAATGCCGAGCGGGCGCAGCGTTCATCTGTTCCGCATGCGCACGGACGGCTCGAAGCTGATCCAGATCACCGATGCGCGCAGCGTGGATGTGCAGCCGTCATGGAGCCGCGACGGCAAGACGATCCTGTTCACCTCCAACCGCGCCAACAGCGATCTGCGTCATCCGGACAAGGCCGGCTGGGATATCTGGGCGATCGGCATCGATGGCCGTCATCTGCGGCAGATCACCTTTGACAAGGCGCATGACGGCGCGGCGCGCATGGGCCGCGACGGGCGGATCTATTTCCACTCCAATCGCGCGGTCAGCCGGGAGCAGTGCGCCGCCCACCAGCTGAAGTCGGCGCCGCGCGGTTATCATATCTGGACTATCCGGCTGCCGAAGGGCTAGTCCCGGGTGGATGATTCGCCGCCGTCCTGACGGCTGAGGCCAAGCATATCGAGCATCGCGCGGTTCGCTGCCGGCATCGGGTAGGTCGCCACTGCTGCGAGGGCCGCCCAGGCATGCGCTGATTCGCAGCGCAGGGCGCTGCCGGCATCGCAGCGGCAGCTAAACAGCGAGAAGCGCAGCTGCCGATCCGGATAATGGTGGCTGTGTTCGCCGATATATTGCCATGCCAGGCCGTTTAGGCCGGTCTCCTCGCGCAGCTCACGCATGGCCGCCTGCAGCGGCGTTTCTCCGGCCTCGATTTTGCCGCCGGGCAGCGACCACAAGTCGCCGCAGTGCTGGTTGGCGCCGCGTTTGAGCAGCAGCAGCCGTCCGTTCGCGTCGAACGGGGCAATCAGCGCGATTTTCAGGTTCGGTACTCCGCATTGATCGTGATATACTCATGCGTCAGATCACCGGTCCAGACGGTCGCGGCGGCATCGCCCATGCCGAGATCGAGCGTAATCGAGAACTCATCCTGCGCGAACACGGCCATGCCGTCGGCATCGCGGTAGGCCGGATGCAGTACCCCCTGCTCCATCATCACGACATCATCGCAGCGCAGCGAGATGCGATCGGCGTCGAACACAATGCCGGCATTGCCTGCGGCGGCGATAATGCGGCCCCAGTTGGCATCGCTGCCGGCGAAGGCGGTCTTGACCAGCGGCGAGACGGCAATCGTGCGTCCGACATGGCGGGCATCGGCCTCCGAGGCTGCGCCGGTGACGTGAATTGTGACGAATTTGCTGACCCCTTCGCCGTCGCGCACAATCAGCTGCGCCAGTTCGATGCAGAGCTCATTGAGCGCGTCGGCAAAGGCCGACGTATCCTGCAGCGGCGGATGGCCGAGCCCGACGCCGCTGGCGAGCAGATAGACGGTATCGTTGGTCGAGGTGTCGCCATCGACGCTGATCGAGTTGAACGAGCGGGTCACGGCGCGGCTCAGCATTGGCTGCAGCTGCATGTGCGTCAGCGGCGCATCGGTGGCGATGAAGCCGAGCATCGTGGCCATGTTCGGATGAATCATGCCGCTGCCCTTGGCGATGCCGGTGATCGTGTACGGGCCGATGCGGCGCGAGGCCCATTTGGCGAAGGTGTCGGTCGTGCGGATCGCATTGGCGGCAGTCTGCCAGTCGGCGCCGCAGTCGGCCGCTTCACGGATGCCGGCGATAATGCGCTCGACCGGGAACGGCGTGCCGATGACGCCGGTGGAGGCTGACAGGATCTGTTCCGGCGACGTATCCAGCGCGAGGGCTGCCGCATCGATCATCATCTGCGCCCACTCCGCTTCACGGATGCCGGTGCCGGCATTGGCGTTGCCGCTGTTGGCGACGATGCAGCGAATCGCGTTGCCGTGCGTCTGCACAGCCTGCTCGCCCAGATCGACGCAGGCGGCGCGCAGCCGGTTCTGCGTGAATGTGCCGGCGGCATGGCAGGGCACATCGGCGGCGATGATGGTCAGGTCGGTGCACCTGCCCTTGAGCGCAGGATCCTTGACGCCGCACGATGCGGCGCCGATGCGAAAGCCGGGGACCGGCAGCGGTGGGGTCAGGGTCGGCGGATTTACGGCCATGATGGATTCTCCTCGCGTAGGGCTGGTATGAACGCCAAGACTGCTGCGGGAAGGAGATTGCGGCAAGGCGCAGC
>CAYSMR010000082.1:0-7799 GCA_964432195.1 uncultured Zetaproteobacteria bacterium
ATCTACTTAGATTTCTCTACATGCGAATTGTTATTGCTCCCGATGCATTCAAGGGCTCGCTGAGTGCGTGTGAAGCTGCCGATGCGATGGCGGCCGGCATTCATTCGGTATTGCCGCAGGCCGAGCTGTTGCAGATGCCGCTGGCCGATGGCGGCGAAGGTACGCTGGCGGTGCTGCGTCGCGTCTGCGGCGGCCGGATGCATCGGAGGATGTTGCAGGCAGAAGATCGGAAGGGGCGTTTTGCGCTGATCGAATCGGCCCGCCTGATCGGTATCGGCCAGCTTGGCCTGCCGGAGGAGCTGTTCGATCGCGGCAGCATGCGGCTGGGGCAGGCGATGATCGCTGCGCTGGATGCCGGCCTGCGGGATATTCGCATTGCGCTGGGCGGTACGGGCTGCGTGGATGGCGGGGCGGGGTTGCTGACGGCGCTCGGCTGCCGGTTGCTGGATCGGCATGGCCTGGCTGTTTTACCGGACTTGCGCGGCATGATGGAGGCGTGCCGGATCGATGCCGACGGACTGGATGCGCGGCTGTGGGATGCCCGGCTCACGGTCCTGTGCGATGTCGATGCGCCGCTTGCAGGCCCTACCGGCGCGGTCTGCCTGTTTGCGCCGCAGAAAGGGTTGAAGGCGGAGCAGGTCGCGCCGGTCGAGCAGGCGATGCTGCGCTGGGCGGATCTGTGCGAGCAGGCGTTTGCCGTTCGCTGCCGGCATGCGTGCGGAGCAGGCGCCGCCGGCGGCATCGGATTCGCGCTGATGTTGCTGGGCGCGACTGTTGAGAGCGGCGCAGCATATGTGATGCGCGCCTGCGGGTTTGAACGGCAGTTGCGCGATGCAGATTGGGTCGTGACTGGCGAGGGGCGCAGCGATGCCCAGACGCTGCGCGGCAAGCTGCCGGCGCGGGTGGCGGAGGCTGCGGCGCAGCGCGGGGTGCCGACGGCGCTGATATCGGGCGACCTGGATGCAGCGGCGATTGTCCCGGGCCGGCTGTTTGACGCGGCGCTGGCGGCGCGACCGCCGGGGTGTCCGCTGGCGCAGGCGAAAGCGGATGCGTTATCGCTGTTGCGTCGGGCTGCCGCGGCGTGGGCAGCGTCAGTATCGGGGCGGGATTAGCCGAGGGCTAGCGCGCCCGGTGGAAATGCAGCGTGCGCACCGGCTCGGCCGGGAAGATCAGCTGCAGCGACTGGCCGTCCTTGCCGATCTCGACATGGACCGGGCCATTCCAGCGATCGCCGACGCCGAAGCCGATCTGTTCATCCTTGATGATCTCCAGTTGCGACAGCAGCCGGATCGGCGGCTGCTCGTCCGGCATGCTCAGTTTGATCGTCTCATCGGCATAGAAGTGGATTGATGCGCGTCCGTCATCCTGCTGCCACAGCCCGTTAAGCTGCGAGATTTTCTCTGGCGGGATCGGGTTGTCGGTGGCTATGCAGCCGCTCAATAGCAGCAGCAGGCCAGTCAGGGGAATAATCAGTCGTTTCATGATGCCTGCCTGGTGATTCTAAGTTCATGGCCGGTGATTCTGACCTGTTGTTTGTCCGAATTATTGAACAGGATCAGTGTTTCAGCAACCGTGCCGTGCTCGAACTGTAGCTGGAAGCCGTAATAGGAAACGACGCCGCCGAGGCGGGGGTTGTTCTGCTGGAAGGTCGATTTGATATGTTTCAGCGTGCCCAGCGGCCGGGTCAGTTCGCTCAGCCGCTTGCGCCACTGGTCGGGAGCGTGGCTGCGCAGGAATTTTTCGCTGTACAGCGGCATCAGCGGATCCCAGTTGCCGCTCTGGAAGCCTTTGTGGACGGTGCTGATGATGTTATCCGTCTGATCTGTCTGATCGCCGCCGCTGATGCAGCCGGTCAATGCGAATGCCAGCAGCAGTAGCAGGGCCAGCAGGGTTGTTATCCGTTTCATGTCACCTCCGACGGCAGCCGATGCTAGGAGGCGGCGGCGGCTTGGCAAGCGGCGGGCATTGTGGATCGCTCTTTGCATAAGATGTAAACAGCAGTATAGTTTCGCCATTCACACATGCACAGGGTGCCTGCGATCAAAGGAGGAGTTGAATGGCAAAGAAGGGTCAGAATCAGAATAACGGTTTGAGGATGGTGCTGTTTTATTTGACGTGCGGCATCGTGCTGGTTACGGCCAGCTATGGCGGTGTCTATTTTACGTTCGGTCATATTAACGAGGGTATCGAAAACAATGACAAGGCCGAACTGACGGCAGGCATCAACTTCCACCAGTTGGAGGGTGCGATTATCACCCAGCTGCCGGAAAACCTGGCGCCGATCAAGGTGGATGCCGGGCCATATGCCAATTCGGCGGTTGTTGTGAACAACGCGCCGAAGATCAAGGTCAATGCGGATACGTTCGTAGGATTGCTGAAGAAGAGCGGCATCTGCGCGCCGGCCGGCGCGTCAGAGGGGTATGATCCCGATGCCTGTACGACGACGATGGAGTCGATGGCCTATTCGCGTTTGATCTACAGGACTGTGAATAATGCCGACAAGAATCTCTGGGTCCGATATATTATCGGCAAGGATCAGAGTATTATCGTCTGGCGTCTGCTCAGCGCAACGCTCTCCAAGCAGGCAATGGATAAGGTGCTGAATTAACAGCAGTGCATTTATGGAGCCGGCAGGGAAACCTGCCGGCTTTTTTTGATCGGGGTGGCCGGAAACGGGCGTTCGATGTTTTCAATGCCCCTCAATCCCGCAGTCGCAGCGCGCTTGCAAAGTGGCTGGCATGCGGAATAATGCCGCCCCATGTCTACCAACTCGCAACCCCTGAAACCCGGTGAAAAGATTCTGTTCACCGTAGCCGGCGTATTCGTCGTCTTCGCGATCATCGCGTTTATTATCATGCAGTTCATTATTGCCAAGTCGGACAAGCCGCTGTTCGAAACCAAAACCCATGCGGCGCTGTCTGCAGAGGGGCAGAAGGGGTCGGAATATTTTCGCGTGAACGGTTGTACCACCTGTCATCGGGCGCTGCGCAACGGCACCAATATGGGGCAGACTGCAGATCTCGATGGTCTGGGGTCGCGTCGTAGCATGGAGTGGATCTATGCGTTCCTGACCGACCCGGTGGCGAACTATGGCGCTGAAACGATGGATCATCGCCCCGGCCAGCGCTCAGCTGCCTATGTGGCCGAGATGCCGAAGGAGAAGCTGCATGCGATTGCCGTGTTCCTCTCCGAGTTGAAATCGGATCAGGGTTCATCTTCGGCTGCGGTGCCGCCGAAGGGGGATTCGCCCTTCATCGACAGCATGGTCAAGACATGGGCGCCGAAAGAGTGGAAAGAGAAATATCCCGATATCAGGGACAAACAACAGCCGGCCGATCCGGCAGCAGGAGCAGCCCAGTGACGACAAAAGCACCCCTTCAGCCGTGGGAAGATGAGGAGTATGTCAAATACACGCTCTGGTTCATCTTTGCCTGCGTGATCTACAGTATTATCGGCTTCTCGTGGGGGGCGCTGATGGGTGGCATCCACGATTTTCGTCACTTCGTCGACCATCGTATGTTCGGTAAGCTGATTGTGCGCGCGCATACCCATATCAATCTGCTTGGCTGGGTCGAGATGGCGATTTTTGCGGCTGTCTATTATGTTGTGCCCCGGCTGGTCAAGCGGCCGATTTACAGTCTGAAGCTGGTCAAGGTGCACTTCTGGACCCATAACTTCGGCCTGATCGGTATGGTTGTCTTTTTCAGTACCGCCGGCGTGATCGGCGGCGTGGCCAGTCAGACAATGATGCCGGCCGATGTGGAGCTGCTGGTGCGTCCGTGGTTGGCGGTGATGGGTATCTTCGGTTCGATCGTGTTGCTGGCCAACTGTATCTGGGCCTACAATATTTTCCGTACCTGCGCCGGCTGGAGGAAGAACCGTTGAGGCGCATGCTGCTGGCGCTGCTGCTTGCTGCCGGCGTGGCGGCCTGTGATGCCGATTTCGGCAATGTCGGCGGCGGCGGCGTGTTTCTGACCGGCAAGCCTGCGCCGGTGCTGAAAACCAAGACGCTGGCCGATGTCGGCGGCGACATGTCCAAGATCACCAGCTACCGCTACCCGGACCCGCGCATGTATCAGCTCTCGTTTGATGATGCGGTCAGGCAGCATAAACCGATCGTGCTGGAGTTTGCGACGCCGGGGCATTGTACCCAGTGCGACAAGCAGCTGCAGCTGATGAAAGAGATGATGAACAAGTACGAGCATCAGGTGCTGTTTCTGCATATGGACCAGTACTACAATCCGGAAGCCTACGATGCATTCCAGGTGCGCGGCGAGCCGTGGACCTTTGTTGTCGATGCGCAGGGCGTCGTTAAGGTGGTCTATCCGGGGCGTATGCTTTATCAGGAGATTGACCCGGTGCTGGCCGAGCTGACGGCGGCAGTCGGCAAGGGGGAGTAATGGCCAGAAACTGGCAGGAAGTGAAGTGTGATCTGCATCCGGACAAGGCCGGCGTATTGTGGGATCTGGCGCTCTATGTGCCGACGGTCGGCGTGCTGCTGCTGTGGGGGCTGAAGCTCTGGTATGGCAGCGATGATCAGGTCATGGTCGGCTACGGCCTGATGTTCCTCGGTTTCTTCTTTTTGATGGTTGGCGGCGGACGGATTATGCGCCGGTTGCTGATTCATCCGCAGGCGCCGGTATCGCTGGATATCAATCGCGATCGTATTCGTCTGGTGCTGAAGAACGGCACGGTCAAGGCGCTGGTTAAGGATATCCGTTTCTTTCCGGATCATGCCGGCAAGTCATTCGGGTTGACCGGCGTCGATAACGAAGGTGCCAAGTGTCAGTATATCTTTCACAGCAAGCAGTTTGACGAACAGGTGTATAAGGATATCGCCAAGGCGCTGGATATCTATAAATAGCGTCGCGTTCGCGATATCTGTTTCACTGTTTCCGATTGGGCTGTTCGGGCGCGTATCTGTCCGCGACGGCCTTCCTTGATTTTATTGTTGTCGCCGTGCGCGCTTGCTGTCAGGCGTGGAGGGTCCGGTGTGAATCAGCGCCGGGGGTGTATGATTGCATCCCGGATAAAATAACCGACGACAACGGCGGCGGCAGCTACGACCGCGATGATCAGCAGCAGCTCGGTCTGTTCGCTGACCATGCCTCCGACAAACATATGAACGCAGTAGCCGAATATAAACAGCGATGCAATGCCGCTGACGCCATAGACCAGTAACTCTTTCATGGCGCAATCATGGATGTGTCTGTTATGCATGGCAAGGTTGCGGCGCTGTTATTACGCTTTGATACATCCTCTTTACATCTTTAGTGGCGAGCATTAATGTTTGCGCTCAAATTAAGTTTCCTTAATACTGCAGGAAGCACAAAGGAGGAGTGGATCTATGAAGAGATATAATAAACTGGTTTCGTTGCTGGCATTGATGTTTGCGTGGCTGTTTGCCGCCATGCCGGCCAATGCTGAAGTCCGTGAAATGAACATGACAATTGATGAGGTTACGCTGGCAGTTGCGCCGGATTTGAATTACAAGGTGTTTGCATTTAATCGTCAGGTTCCAGGGCCGCTGATTCATGCCAAGGAGGGGGACGATCTGGTGATTCATGTTACTAACAACACATCATTGTCTCATACAGTTCACTGGCACGGTTTTCACCAGATGAATTCATGGCGTATGGATGGTGTGCCGGATATTACTCAGCAGGGAATTAAGCCGGGGGCAACATTTACCTATAAAATTAAGGCGGACCGTCCTGGTACGCTGTGGTACCACTGCCATGTGAATGTGAATGAGCATGTTGGTGTTCGGGGAATGTGGGGGCCTATTATTATCGACCCGGCGCATCCAACGGAGCTGGAGAAGAAGGTGACCAAGGATGTGTTGATGATGATGTCCACATGGGAATCGGCGAATGCTGACAAGTATGGTACCGGTGCTACTCCGTATGATGTTGAGGATTATTTTTCCGTTAATGGTCGTTCATTTCCATTCACGCAGCCTATTCGCCTGAAAACCGGGGATGTTGTACGTGTCCGCCTGTTTGGTGCGGGCGGGTCTATCCATTCCATGCATATTCACGGACATGACTGGATGGTTACCCATAAGGATGGTCTGCCGCTGAAGGCGCCGTATATGTCTGAAACAATTATGTTTGGTCCTGGTGAGCGGTATGATGCTATCTATACGGCAAACCATAAGACAGGGCGTTTTATTTTTCATGATCATGTAGATAAGCATGTGACTGCGCGAGGCAAGTTTCCTGGTGGCCCCATTACGGTTCAGGAGTATGAAGGCACGCCGATGGATGATTGGTACGTCTGGAAAGATAAGGACTACGATCCAGACTTCTACTATCAGGAGTCTATGAAGAAGGGGTATGGATTGTTTGAACAGCCTCGGTTGCGGGGCAAGTCGTTGAAGAAAAAACGCGGCCATCGCCACAATTGAAAGATATGATTATGGGAGCTGATTAGATGAAACGAGTACTGTTGTTATCGATGCTCGTTGCCATGACTGCCCCTGCGCTGGCCAGCGCAGGGGTGGACGGCAGCGAGATTCTGAAGACGCGCTGCGCCTACTGTCATGATCTGAAGGGGCCTGCGCCAGAAACGATTCGGGAGCTGTGGAAGCGTGATGCGCCGGATCTATTCTATGCCGGAAACAAATTCAGGCGCGAGTGGCTGGTGGCCTGGATGCAGAAGCCGGTGCGTATTCGTCCGGCTGGCGTAAACTACCTGCGCGCGATCAATTCAACCCCGACGAAGTTGTTGAACCCGAAGAAGGGGCGTAAATATGACGTGTTGTGGGGTAAGTATCTGAAACCGCTGGTGCACGAGGAGCTGACAAAGGCCGAGGCTGAGGCCGTTGCAGATGAGTTGATGAGACTGAAGCCGCACTATGATCTTACAGGATCGGTACAGTTGGATGATAGCAAAAAAGTGACGCTGGATGAGGGGGAGATTCTTATTGATAAGGTTTATGGTTGCCAGTCCTGTCATCAAATCGAGCCTGGTTATGGCGGCTACACCGGTGCAGAGCTCTACACGGCGGGCAAACGCCTGCAACCGGAGTATATGCTGAGCTACATCGCGCGGCCGAAGAACTGGGATCCCAAAATCTGGATGCCGAATTTGCACGTTAAGCCAGATGACCTCCAAAAGATTGTTAATTATTTGATTTTGCTCTCCAAGGAGGATTTCAATGCGTCGAATTAATCTGTTGTTTGTCGCTGCTGTACTCGCGTTTTCGGTGTCGCCGGCGTTGTATGCCGCAGAGGCATATCTGAACTACAAGACCTACTGCATGCAGTGTCATGGTATGCACGGCAAGGGGGATGGCGTGAATGTGCCGGCGATGAATATCCTGCCGCGCGACCACAGTGATAATGCTTATATGATGCAGCGAACCAATACCGAGATCTACAAGGTGATCAAGTTCGGAGGGCCGGCGATTAACAAGTCGATCAAGATGCCACCATGGGGGGATACCTTTACCGAGCAGGAGATTCGGGAGCTGGTCGGGCATATTCGCACGCTCTGCTGTGAGAAGGAGCTGATTCGCGGAGTGAATTTTAGGTAGTCTGTTTGTTGTCGTCTTAGGGGTGCTTGCAGCTTGCTGCCTGCGCCCCTTTTCTTCTTGCCGGTCAGGGTGGAGATGTGTGTGTAAAGGCGATGGCAGTCATCGCGTTCGCAGCGTTCGTACCTGGCGGTGAAGGATCTGCTTATAGGTGATGAGGAAATCTGGCGCTCTGTATCCATTCTTAATGAATATTCTTGACATGGGTATTGGCGGGGCTAGGTTGCCTTTGATTAAAGGGAATTCATGTTGAATTCATATT
>CAYSMR010000083.1:0-7765 GCA_964432195.1 uncultured Zetaproteobacteria bacterium
TCTACAATAGCCATTACCGGGGCTTACCGAACAACGGTAAGTGAAACAGGGAGTTCCATTGATGGCAAAACAGGGCAACAGCAGAGCCGCAGGCGCGCAGAACCGGCCACTGCCGACAGATGAAAGCGACATTTTCAACCAGCTGCAACAGGAGTTCGATGCACTGGTCTCCGATGCGGATGAGAACCCTGCAACTGACAGCCCGAACACCATAGAGCAGTCCCTCGCCCCACCCTCCGAATTCGACGCTGACATGGAGGCGGAGCTGCAGGCTCTGCATGCATCAGCCCCGGATACTCAGCCGGATACGACTGTAACGGCAAAACCGGAAGCGGCGCAACAGATGTCGTCCGCACAGCCGGCAGAGCAGACCAAACCGGCCGCGCCGCCAATCAGCCCGGCAGCGGACACAACTGCGACGGCTCAACAGCCTCCCGCACAGCCCCGACATACCGCATCGAGTGCCCACCCGCAGCCCGGTCACGCTGCAGCCAGCGAACCCGGCATGTCGCTCGCTACAATTGCGCTGCTCGGACTGGCTACGGCTATTCTGATCGCGGCCCTTGCCGCCACCTACTGGAGTCTGACCTATCCCGGCAAGCAGCCAACCGGCACGACGACTGCTACCGAAAACCACGCCATGCGGGTGCTTGTTCGCAACGAACAGAACAACGGCAAAAAGTTTATCCCGCTGCGTCCGGCCAACACTACAACCAGCGCGCCGCAGCCCGCATCTACTATCGCCATCGCGCAGCGCCCGGTCTCCAGTCCGCCCCCCCATCCGACGAAGCAGGCCAGAAAAACCGCCGCTCCGGCCACAATCGCCCCGACAAGCGCGAACAACGGTAAATGGGTCATCAACCTGGAATCATTCAGCTCTGCCGATGAGGCAAAAACCTATGCGGACAAGCTGACCCGGAGACATCTCCACAGCGACATCATGGCGATTGCGATCAAAGGAAAGAGATGGTACCGCGTTCGCATGCCCGGCTTTGACACTCGTGCGTCTGCTGAGCAGCGGATGCATGCGCTGGAGAAGCAGCTGAAACTGCATTCGGCATGGATCAGCAAGTCCACCCGTTGAGATACAATTTGAATATGCGAACAGTTGACAGCACATGCCGACATGTTGAACCTGTCTGGGGTCTGACAGCTGGCTCAAATCTCGGGCAGAATCGCTAACAAGGAGAGAGACATGGCAGACGGCAAACAGGGATCAACGCATGATCTGGATTTGTTCGACAGAATTCAGGATGAGTTCGATGCGTTGCTGGCCGGAGCCGAACTGCCGGAACTCGATACAACGAACGCAGCGAACACACAAACCGCCACGCCGTTAGCTGACACGGAACCGGATCTGTTCGATGACAAGGCGACTGGGGCTGCGCCATTTGACGACAACGCCAAGGCTCCTGCATCAGAAGCAGATCACAGCACAGCGCAGCCCTCGGAGAAGACAGTCGACGCTGCTACTGCCGAGAGTTCAACCAAAATTTTCCTCTCTACAGACGATCTCATCGACACCGACGATGATGAAGAACCGGAGACAGAAAACGTAGCGGAACCTGCTAACAAGGAATCCAAAGCACCGCTGTTCGATGAAGAAGCAGCCGATCCCCCCCCGTTCGACGAGGCTCCCGAAACCGCTGCTGCCGAACAGGAGACCTCGACAGATTCTGCCGATACGGAACCGGAAACACCGTTCTTCGACGATGAACCGGCCGAGACCGCACCATTTGACGATGACAGTGAGACTGACGCAGACTGGCAGCGTACTGCAGCCGCGGATATGGTCCAAGAGAATGTGGCAGATCAGCAGGCTGAAATGACGGAGGAATTGTCCGCCACAGATCTCGCAACAGATACGAACAGGCATACAAACGCCTCGACAGACGATCAGCTCGACCAACGGGTCAGCGAAGCATTGTCGCATCTCGATACAGCCGCCGGGACACCTGTCGACACGCAGGCTGCCGCAGCAAAACCGGCCGCAAATATGCCGGACTACAATCCGTTTGAAGATGACGCCTCTCGAACTGCACCGGATGATACCCGGGTGCATGCGGATCTCTCCGGCCGCGACAGTCAGGGCAATGGCTGCTACATCATGATTGCCGGCGCACTGATGCTGCTGGTAACCGGCGGCATGTACTGGATCAACAGCGGCTCGCAGCAGCAGGCCGACCGCGCCATTCCGGCTCAAACCGCGGCCAAGCAGGAAACCGGTCAGGCAGTATCTGAACAGAGTCCGGCGACAGCGGTCACTCACCGACCCTCACAGCCAGGCACAACGACCGAAAACGTCGCCGAAACCGCCAAGGCAGCTGCGCAACGCGCAGCCATCGAACGAGCGAAAGTGGCGCGCCTGGCTGCCAAACAGAAGGCAGATAAGGCTCGCAGTAAACGCCTGGCAGCTGAACAGGCAGTTACGACTCGACAGCCAGCCGCAACGCCCCCGAAGCAGCTGGCTGTCATCCAGCCCTCCACGCGACTGAAACATTCGCATGCCGCTCAATCGACAACAGCAGCAAATACCGCGATGCAGCACGGCAAATGGGTGATCAATCTGGCCTCGGTCAATTCAGACAAGTCGGCCCGTCAACATATTGCCCGCATGCGCGCAATGGGTGTTGAGAGTACATCTGTCACCGTGAATGAACACGGCAGAATTTTCCACCGGATCCGCATCGGCAGCTTTGCCAGCAAACAGGCCGCCGAGCAGCACCGGGATGAGCTGGCCAAACGACTCGGTATTCCCGATGCCAAAGTAGCGCAATTGTAGCCGCAGCGCTCGCGCAACCTACAACTGTGTGCGCCGCCGGAAAGCAACACGAGCTAAATAAAGCCGGCCGGACAATTGACACCGGCCGGCCCGCTTCCTAACGTCGCGGCCAATTCATTCACGCAAGGATAGTTCATGTCAGAGATTTCCCGTTCCCAAAATGATTTCGAACAGGCGCAGAAGCTGCTGCCCGGCGGCGTCAACTCGCCGGTACGTGCCTTCAAATCGGTCGGCGGCACGCCGCGCTTCTTCGAGTCGGCCAGCGGCGCCTATGTGCGCGATGTCGATGGCAACAGCTATATCGACTATGTCGGTTCCTGGGGCCCGATGATTCTCGGTCACGCCCACCCGGATGTCGTCAAGGGCGTGCAGGAGACCGCCGAGGCCGGCATGAGCTTCGGCGCGCCGTGCGAACTGGAGATCGAGCTGGCCCGGCTGGTCGTCGATATGGTGCCATCGATCGATGTCGTGCGCTTTGTCAATTCCGGCTCGGAAGCGACGATGAGCGCGCTGCGACTGGCCCGCGGCTATACCGGACGTGATAAATTCATCAAATTCGACGGCGGCTATCACGGCCATGCCGACGGCTTCCTGGTCAAGGCCGGCTCCGGCGCGGCCACCTTCGGCGAGCCCGATTCCGCCGGCGTGCCGGCCGACTACGCCAAACTGACGCTGACCGCGCCGTTCAACGATCTCGATGCGGTCAAACGGCTGTTCGCCGAGAATCCGGGCGAAATCGCCTGCATCATCGTCGAGCCGGTGCCGGGCAATACCGGCGTCATGCTGCTCAACGACAACGGTTTCCTGCAGGCGCTGCGCGATATCTGCGATGCCGAAGGAGCATTGCTGATCTTCGACGAAGTGATGTGCGGCTTCCGCGTCGCTCCGGGCGGCGCGCAGGAGCGCTTCGGCATTATGCCCGACCTGACCTGCCTCGGAAAAATCATCGGCGGCGGCCTGCCGGTCGGCGCCTATGGCGGCCGCGAGGAGATTATGCGCCGGATCTCGCCGGATGGACCAGTTTACCAGGCTGGCACGCTCTCCGGCAACCCGCTGGCGATGCGCGCCGGGCTGGAGACGCTGACCCGCCTGCGCGCGCCGGGCTTCTATGACGAGCTGGAGCGCAAAACGACGCAGCTGGTCGACGGACTGCTGGCCGGCTGCAAGGCGGCCGGCGTACCGGCCGTGGCCAATCAGGTCGGAGCGATGTTCACGATCTTCTTCACCGAGCTCGATGCCGTCACCTGCTGCGCCGATGTCAGCAACCACTGCGATCTGGAGTTCTTCGGACGCTATTTCAATGCGATGCTCGATGAGGGCGTCTATCTGGCCCCGTCGCAGTATGAGGCGGCGTTTATGTCGGCTGCGCACAGCGATGCGGATATCGATAACACAATCGCCGCTGCAGGCCGCGCGCTGGCCCGGCTGACCGCATGAGCCTGCTGGACGCCATCACATTCAACGAAGACGGTCTGGTGCCGGCGATCGCCCAGGATGCCGACAGCGACCGCGTGCTGATGATGGCATGGATGAATGCCGAAGCGGTCAAGCAGACGCTGGCCACCGGCTACGCCCACTACTACTCTCGTTCGCGGCGTTGTCAGTGGAAGAAGGGAGAGAGCTCCGGCCATGTACAGCGGGTGCGCAATATCTATCTCGACTGCGACGGCGATACGCTGCTGCTGCAGATCGATCAGACCGGCCCAGCCTGTCATACCAATCGCGCCTCCTGCTTCTACCAGCAGCGACAGGAGAACAACTGGGTAACTATTGAGGAGCCGATGCCGTGAACAACAGCGATATTCTGAACGAACTGGGCGCGATTCTTGAAGCCCGCAAGGCCGAAGCGTCCGACGCCTCCTATGTCGCATCGCTCTATGCAAAGCCGGACAAGATGCTCGAGAAAATCGGTGAGGAGGCCGTGGAGACGATCATCGCAGCCAAAAACGGCGAACGCGACCAGATTATCTACGAAACAGCCGATCTCTGGTTCCACTCACTGGTCATGCTCGCCCATTACGGCCTGAGCGCGGACGATGTGCTAGGTGAGCTGGCCCGCCGCTTCGGCGTATCCGGCCATGCGGAGAAAGCCTCGCGCAGCAAGCGCGGCCAGGGAGATGCTGATTAAAAGCATCCTGCCTGTAATCAGCCCGGAAAGGCAAAAACGCGGTTTTGCCTTTCCTTACACAACATTGCAGGAAAGCAATGTTGCACGCACCGCGCCCGAAGGGAGCCATGCACGGATGCATGGCATGAAATCGGCCACTTACGTGGCTGATTTGGCAGGCCATCCATGACCTGCGCGGAAACGCTGAATTGATCAGCGATTCCCTAGGAGGAGCACGCATGCGCTTTCAACCGATACCGGATTACCATATGCATACGCCGCGCTGCAATCATGCGATCGGCAGCGTTGTCGAATATGCGCAGGCCGCCATTGATGCGGGACTCACCGAGATCGGCATGTCCGACCACTCGCCGATGCCCGACGGCTTTGACAAACCGTGGCGCATGGATCGTTCGGAGCTGGCCGATTATTTCGACGAGGTCGAGCGCGCCCGTGATACGTTCGCCGGTCGCCTGACGATCCGCATCGGACTGGAAGCCGATTTTCACCCCGGCACGGAAGCGTATGTCGAGGCGATGATCGCGGCCTACGACTGGGATTATGTGATCGGCTCGGTCCACTATATCGGCGACTGGGGCTTTGATAACCCGGATATGCTGCATCTCTGGCAGAGCCGCGACGTCAATGCGGCCTATGTCGCCTACTTTGACCTGGTCGCCGCATCGGCCGCAACCGGCATGTTCGATATCATCGGCCACCCCGATCTGATCAAGAAGTTCGGCCACCGCGCCGATGCAGGCAATGAAGCCGTGGCCGCGGCCGAGGAGGCGATGCTGCAGGCCGTGCTGGCCTCAAACGCAGCGCTCGAGATCTCTTCGGCAGGCCTGCGCAAACCGGTCGGCGAGATCTATCCGGCCCGGCGCATCGTCCAACGCGCCGCCGAGCTGGGCATTCCGTTCGCGTTCGGTTCCGACGCCCACTCGCCAGTCGAAGTCGGTCACGGTATGGTGGCATGCCTGCACGAACTGGAGCAGTGCGGCGTGCGCAAGATCGCCGCATTCCGGCAGCGCGAGCGCAGCATGACGGCAATCCGGCATGCCTGAATCTGAAGAAAAAGGCCCTAAACAGACGGTCCTGATCACCGGCGCATCCGGCGGCTTCGGGCTGGAGTTCGCAGCCAGGCTGGAGGCCTCCGGCTATCGCCTGATTCTGCACGGCCGCGACAAACCCCGACTGCAGATGACGCTGAGCGCGCTCAAGGCTCCCGAGCGTCACACAATCGTTGTCGCCGATCTAAATGCTAAACACGGCCTCTCCGAACTGATCACGACAATTGACAATGAACCGCTGGCAGGACTGGTCAACAATGCCGGCTTTGGCATCTGGGGCGCATTCGAGCAGACCGGCATTGTGCCGCAGATCGATGTGATCAAAACCGATCTGAAAGCGCCAATCGCTCTGGCGCATGCGCTGCTGCCGAAACTGCTCAGATACAACGGATTCATGATCAATGTCTCGTCGCTGGCCGGCGAATATCCGCTCCCGTACATGAGTACCTACGCCGCCGCCAAGGCCGGACTGACCTACTGGAGCGAGGCGCTGCGCATCGAACTGGACGGACGCCTGCGCATCGTGACGCTGGCGCCGGGTCCGTCGCCGACCGGCTTTCGCGAAGTCTCCGGCATGCCGCACGGCACGGGCAGCTTCTTCCGCACGCCGATTCCGGTCATTATCGATGCCGGCCTGCGCACGCTCGAGCGCGGCGGCGGCTACTGCGTGCCCGGCTGGCGCCATAAACTACTCTATCTGATGCAGAAATCGATCCCGCGCCGCATCGGCCTGCGCATCATGGCCGGCCAGATGCGCCCGCCGTTAAGGAAACGCTGATTGTCAGCTTGCCCCTACTGCAGCGGCAGATAGCCGACCTGCCGGATAATCGGCGCAACCGCCTTTGAACGCAGATAGTCGATAAACGCGTGCACATACGCCGGAGCATCCTCTCTATAGAGCAGATAGAGCGAACGCGTCAGCGGATAGGAACCGTTCCGCACACTCTGCTGGTCGGCCAGCGAATGCTTACCGTCATGCAACAGCGCCACGGCATGGGTTTTATCGTCATCAACCGCGCCGAACGGCAGAAATCCGATCGCCTGATCACTGGCAATCAGCAGCGTCCGCATATCGCGGTTCGAGCCGAGCACGACCGCATCGGGCGTTGAATCGGCTCTGGCATCGCCGAGAATAAAGTGCGCAAAGACATGGCGCGTGCCCCGGCTCTTCTCCTTGTCCAGCACCAGTATCCTGCGATCCGGCCCGCCGACAGCCTGCCAGTTGCGGATCTCGCCACGGTAGATCCCCGCAACATCTGTCATCTTCAGTGCATGCACGCCGCCGCGATGATAAATATGGTCTGAAATCACCACCACAACGGCGTCATAGGCGATGCGCACACGCTTGATGCCCAGCTTGTCCATGCGCTCCACCTCATCCGCCTCCGGTTCGCGCGACATCATGCCGATCGAGGCTCGATCATCGATCATTGCTGCCGCGCCGACGCCGGAGCCGCCGCCGCGGACATGAATTATCACATCCGGCCGCCGCTTTTTGTATGCAGCGACAGCCGGCTCCATCAGCGCCTTCACCGTCGTTGAGCCGGCCACTTCGATTATCTGTGCCCGGACTGGTGCGCTGCAAACCATACTCCAGAGCAGCATCAGCCCCGCTGCAATCACCCCATTACGCATCCTGATCTCCCAGCGCGTCATGCATCGCCTGCTTCAACCGGTCCGGCGACACCGGTTTCTGGACAAAGCCGGCCAGCCGCTTGCCGGTAAAGTGCTGAATCGCATCCTGCTCGTTATAGCCGCTGGAGAGCACAACGCGCACCTGCGGATTGATGCGGCGCAGTTCGCGGA